>JAJXPD010000064.1 GCA_021641325.1 Opitutales bacterium | reverse complement strand
CTTCGAAGAGTCTAAATGGAGCGCGGCGGACGGCGAGAACATCTCGGCGTGGAGCGGCGTCGGCTTCTATTTCGCCGAAAGAATCATGAAAGAGTTGGACGTTCCCGTCGCCATTCTCTACGCGTCAAAAGGCGCAACGAGCATGACGTGCTGGATTCCCGAAGAAAGCCACGCAAAAGTTCCGTACTTGGCGGGATACCTTGCGAACTTCAACAAAAGTCTGGCGAAATTCACGCCCGAAATCGCGCAAAAGCGGCTCGACGCGCACAACGCAAAATGCGCAAAAGCCCGCGCCGAAGACGCAAAACTGCGCAAAGAGGGCAAGCCCGTTCAGCGCCGCAAGTGGCCGTTCTGGGTTGCGCCGTCAATGATAACTCCGTGGGCAGATTATTCCACGCCGTACATGTTATACAACGGCATGGTAGCTCCCATCGCGGGCTACACTGCTCGCGGCGTGATTTGGTATCAGGGCGAGGGCGATACGACGGAAAAGGCGTCGGCGTGCTTTGCCGAGCAGTACAAGACGCTCGTCGAATCGTGGCGCAAGGCTTTCGGCAACGACAACATGGCGTTCCTGCAAGTGCAGCTGGCGTCGTACGAAAACAAGGCGAAGTGGCCCGAAGCCCGCGCCGGACAGCTTGCCGCGTGCAAGCTCGCCCCGAATGTCGGCGCGGTCTGCATCATAGACTGCGGCGAGGAAAAGGACATTCACCCGAAGGACAAAACGACCGTCGGCAACAGGCTCGCGCTCCTCGCGCTTTCCGACGTCTACAAAAAAGCGGGCTTCCACGGGCGTTCCCCCGAATTCGTCTCCGCGCAGTACAAGGGCGACACCGTGAAGATAAAGTTCAAGGATTTCGGGCGCGGACTCGTTTTCAAGGGCGAACCGCGCGGCTTCGAAGTCTTGACAAAGGGCAAATGGGAAAAAGCCGCCGCAAAGCTCGACGGCGGGAAAATAGTGCTCAAAAGCTCCGACGGCTCGATGCCCGAAGGCGCGCGCTATCTCTGGACACAGTGGGCGCGTCCCGACGCCAGCCTCTTCAACAAAGACGGTCTGCCCGCGTTCCCGTTCCAAAACGTGCGCTAAACAACGCGCGTTTGCGGCGTCGTGCGCGGAGTATTTTTCCGCCGCAACGCAAGCCCGCAAAAACTCAAACGCATTACTCCGCGCCGGCAAGATTCGGCGCGTTTTTTTTTGCGCTTTTTAGATGATGTCCAAAATGCAAAAGATGTCCTATTTAACTGCGTTGACAAAATTCGCCGAATGTGGGAAAATGAACCGAACAGGAGGACAGATGAAAAAGGGAATTTTATTTTTGTGCGCGGCGTCGCTTGCCGCATTTGTTTTTGCCGCCGCTCCGCGCGAGCTTAACGGCTACGACTTCTACCCCGCGGGCGCGGACGCAAAGCCCTTTGCGGGCGATTTCGGCAAACTGCCCACGGGCGCAAGGGAGTTTGAAGTGGAGCTTCCGCGCGGGAAGGGCGCTGTCGTCAACGCCGCCGATTTCGGATTGAACGAACGCGTCGAAAACGCCGCAACCATTATCAACAGCGCGCTTGCGCACTGCAAAAAAATCGGCGCGTCGAAGCTCGTTCTTCCGAAAGGGCGGTACAAGTGCTTCGACGCGACGTCGATTATGCTCGAAGGCTTTGAAGACTTCACCCTCGACGGCAACGGCTCGCTGCTCGTCTATCAAAGCGACTCCGTAAAACAGATGAGGCCTCAGTGGGACAAAGCCCTCGAATCGGGCGTTTCGAACATCAAGATAAGGAACTGCAAGCGCGTGAGGGTTGCGAACCTCGACTTCGACTGGGATTGGGAGCGAGACCCGCTTGCGGGCTTCGCGAAAGTCGTCGGGCGCAACGCCGACCCCGAAAATCCGTACGTCGATTTCCAGTTTTTCCAGTACGAAAAGTACCCGACCTACGGGAGGAAGACGCCCACGGTTGTCATCACTCCGTACCGCGCCGATTTCAGCGCGTTCGCCGAAGACGCGGCGGGCGTCTGGGGAGGCGACCCCGCTCCGCTCGGTGCGGGCGAGGGCACGTCGGGCTTTCCCAACGAGTGGATTTCGCCGAACACAATCCGCATATATTTCAACTACTGGACAATCGGCGCGCCGAAAGTCGCCGCCGAAAGGGTCAAGCAGTTTAGGGAAGACCTGCCGTACCGCATTATCCACTACTACTACGGCAAAAACGCATTCGATATGTTCTCGAACCGCCACTTGACGCTTGAAAATATCCGCATTTTCTCGTGCCGCGGGCACGCGTTCCAAGTGGACGGCGAACAGCAGTTTTGGCAGTACGTCAACGTGAAAATCATGCCGCCCGACGACCCGCGCCGCGCCCTGTCGTGCTCCGCCGACCACCACCACATCGTCAATTCGCGCGGCTTCATGAAGATGATTGGCTGCGAATTTTCAATGGGCACCGACGACGTGGGCAATTTCCACGACCGCTCTTTCGTGATGAAAAAAGCCGGCGAAAAGACGCTAGAATCGGCGAACGTCCGCGGGCTTGCGTTCTTCGACGCGAACGTCGGCGACGAAATCTCCCTGCGCGACGGCGACTACGCAAACACGGGCTACGTCGGGAAAATCGCCTCAATCGACGGAGAGCGCATTACATTCGACAAGCCGCTTCCCGATTCGTCGAACGGAATTTTCGTCTGCTTCAACACGCGCTTCGACACCCGCAACATCATCGTTCGCGACTGCAAATTCGTCCGCCACGGCGCCCGCGGCTTGCTGATTCTCGCAAAGGACGTTCTGATTGAAAACACGCTTTTCGAGCGCGAGCAAATGGGCGCGTTGAAGCTCGAAACCGGCTACACTTTCAACCAGTGGTGCGAGGGCACGGGCGTGGACAACGTTGTTGTGCGCAACTGCACGTTCAGAAACTCGAACTTGCGCGGAATAAAATCGCACGGCTTTGCGCGCGACATTCAGATTTCCGCGTACATCGAAAAAGACCCGTCCACGAAAGAGCCGAAAACGCCCGTGATTACGAACGCGCTTTTCGAAAACAACAAATTCTACGAGACTGCGGGCGTCGTTGCGGTTGCGTCGGCGTGCGAAAACATAATTTTCAGAAACAACAGAATAGAGAACGCCCGCGACACGCTGTCGGTTTCCGACAGGGACAAGTGGTACAGGGGCGGCTTCTACGTCCGCAGCGGCAAAAACATAAAGATTGTAAACAACACTTTTGTGAAGTCGCCCTACATGCCGAACGCGGGCGTGCTGGCAAAGCGCGGCGACTATTCCGACTGCGATTTTTCGGGCAACAGAGTGGTCGAAAAATAGCCGCGCGGGAATCCCGTTTTTTTCTATCCCAAATGTGTGTATGAAAAATCCCGACCGAATTTTTTGTTCGGTCGGGATTTCCTTTTTGCGAATTTGCGGACGTCCCTATTTCGACATTTCGAGCATTTTTTCGATAGGCCTGCGCGCCCTGTCCATGACGTCCTTTGAAAGTTCGATGCGCGGTTCGAGGTTTTCGAGGCATGCGAGGAGCTTTTCGGGAGTGTTCATGAGCATGTTTTTGCAGTGCTGGCTGGGGCGGCCCGAAGCGCGGGCGGCGATGAACGTCTTGTTCGGAATTTCGCGGCGGAGGCGGTGTATCATTTCGACGACGGTCGCGATTATGAACTTGTCGCTTGGGTGTTCGCGGCAGTACGAAATCATTTTCTCTGTGCTGCAAACGCAGTCGGCGGTGTCGCGCACTGCTTTGGGGCATTCGGGGTGGCAGACGAGCGGCGTGTTCGGGAACGCGCGTTTGAGCGCAAGAAGTTCGTCCGCCTTGTACTGCGTGTGCGCCCAGCAGTAGCCGTGCCACAGAATGAGGTCGCGGCCGGTCTTTTCGACAATCCACGAGCCGAGGTGCTGGTCGGGGCAGAAAATTATCTCCCGATTTTCGGGAATCTGTTTTACGATGTCGAGGGCGTTGCCGCTTGTGCAGATTATGTCGCTCAGCTCCTTTACGCCCGCGCTGCAATTAATGTAGGAAATCACTATCGCGTTCGGGTGCTCGCGCTTGAAGACGGCAAGCTCGGCGGGGTGGCAAAGCTCTTCGAGGGTGCAGCCCGCGGCGTGGTCGGGGAGGACGACGGTCTTGTCGGGGTTGAGGATTTTCGCGGTTTCCGCCATGAAGTCTACGCCCGCGAACGCTATGACGTCGGCGTCGGTTTTCTTCGCCTCGCGCGAGAGTCCGAGCGAGTCGCCCACATAGTCGGCTATCTGCTGGATTTCGTCGCACACATAGTTGTGCGCCAGAATTACGGCGTTGCGCTTTTTTTTGAGCTCCAGAATTTTTTTCTGTACGTCCGAAAGCTGCGGTTTGTCGCAGTTTTCGTAGGGCGGGAAGACTATTGCTTGCATTGTCTGTTATTGTTAAAGCGCGGAATTATATTTTTTAGCGGCTTGCGTTGTCAAGGAAGTTAAGCTTTATTCGCCTTGACATTGGCGGGACGTTGCGGTACTTTCCGTTTCGTATTTGCGGAGTCCGCGAGGAGCGGTTTCCGGTGTTTGAATCGAATAAAAAACTATCATGCTTAAATTTGCGTTTGAAACTTTTGCGGCGGCGTTTGCGGCGTTGCTCTGCGCGTCGCTTTTTGCCGAAACCAAAACCGAGGGCGGCTACACGCTCCGCCTGAAAGCCGTCAAGGACGGTTCCGAATACAAAATAGGCGACACCGCCCAGTTCGCCCTCTATATCACGAAAGACGGCAAGCCCGTCGACGGAATCGACGTGCGCTCCGAAATCACAAAAGACACCGTGATCATGGGCAACACGTCGCAGGGCAAGACGAAAAATGGCGTGTTCAGGGCGTCGGGCAAACTTTCCGAGGCGGGCTTTTTGAAGTGCCGCATGCGCGCCGAAATCCCCCTTGCCGACGGCAAAAAGAAGGCCGTCGATATGCTCGCGGGCGCGGCTTTCGAACCGCTTAAAATCAAGCCGAGCCTCCCCGCGCCCGACGACTTCGACGCATACTGGGCGAAGCAAAAGAAAATCCTTGCGGCAATTCCCGCAAACGCCAAGGCAACTTTCGTGAAGTCGGTCGGCGGAATAAAGGTTTTCGACATTCAGGCGGACACTTTCAACGGCAAGCTCAGCGGCTACTTGGCGTACCCCGAAAACGCCGAAAAGGGGACGCTGCCCGCAATCATCACAACCCACGGCTGGGGCGTGAGAGGTTCGAGCTTCAATGGGGTCGTGGCGTGGGCGAAGCGCGGATTTCTCGCGTTCGACTTCAACGCAAACGGGCTTCCCAACGGCAAGCCCGCGCAATTCTACAAAGACCTCAAAGCGGGCGCGCTCAAAAACTACCACATAGGCGACTGGAAAGACCGCGACGGGCTTTTCTTCCGCACGCTTTTCATGCGCGACATGCGCGCGATAGACTTTGTTGTCGCCCAGCCGCAGTGGGACGGCAAAAACCTCGTCGTTTGCGGCGGAAGCCAGGGCGGCGGGCAGGCGCTCGCCATGGGCGGCTTGGACTCCCGCGTGTCGATTGTCGTTGCGGGCTATCCCGCGATATGCGACCACAGCGGCCCCGTCGCGGGCAGAACTTCGGGCTGGCCTCACTACACAAAGCTCGACAAAAACGGCAACTACAACAAAGTCGCCGTTGAATCCGCCCGCTATGTAGACGCCGTGAATTTCGCCGCCCGCATCAAGGGAAAGACAATGTACCTCATAAACTTTGCCGACGACGTCTGCGAGCCGACTTCAAGCTACGCCGCCTACAACAACATCAAGGGCGAAAAGCGGCTCTGGACGAACGAAGAGGCGCGCCACATGCCCGCCGCTGGCACATGGCAGACTGTCCAAAAATGGGCGGTTGACGAGGTGAAGAAGTCGTCGCCGAAAGTCCGTATGACGGTTGACCCCAAGTCGACTTGGTAGACGCGCCGCAAACCCGAAAGGAGAAGGAAAATGCAAAGTCCGCAACTTTCAAAACGCCTCGACTCGCTCGACATTCTGCGGGGCTTGGACATCTTTTTTTTGGTCGTGCTCGAACCGCTGTTTATTTGGATTCTCTCTAAAACCGCGCTCGCCCAAACGGCTGTCGGCGGATTTCTGAAAACGCAGCTTTCGCACTGCGCGTGGGAGGGCTTCAGCTTTCTTGACGTCATAATGCCGCTCTTCCTTTTCATGACGGGCGCGGCGATTCCGTTTTCGCTGCGCAAGTACGACACGTCGTTTAAGTCGTACTTGCGGATTTTCAGGCGCGTTTTGCTTCTTTTCGTTTTGGGAATGGTTGTGCAGGGCGGCTTGCTGTCGCTCGACGTCCACAGGTTCAGGCTTTACTCGAACACGCTTCAAGCAATCGGCGCGGGCTATTTCATAACCGCGATTGTGTTTCTGAACTTCAAGACGCGCGGGCGCGTTGCGGCGTTCGCGCTTCTGTTCGCCGCGTATTGGCTGATGCTCACTTTCGGCGGAGATTTTACGCCCGACGGAAATTTCGCCGAACGCGTAGACAGGGCGGTTCTCGGAAGGTGGCGCGACGGCGTGTCGTGGTCGAACGGCGAATGGTCGTTCAGCAAATACTACCATTACACTTGGATTGTAAGCTCGCTCAACTTTGCGGCAACGGTGATGTTGGGGGCGTTTGCGGGCGTTATCATGACGGGCGAAGACAAGGCGGGAAACGCGAAAAAAATGTTCGCCCTGTCGCTCGCGCTGATTGCCGCAGGGCTGCTGCTTGGCTTGCAGATGCCGATTATCAAAAAGATTTGGTCAAGCTCCATGACCCTTTACAGCGGCGGTTTGTGCATGCTCGCAATGGCGTTTTTTCACTACGCCGTCGATTGCAGGGGCTGGCTCAAAAGCCTCGCGTGGCTGAAAATGTACGGCATGAATTCGATTTTTGCGTATGTGGTTTCGGCGGTGGTGAATTTCCGCTCGATTCCCGAATCGCTGCTTTACGGCTTAAAGCCGTTTCTGCTTGTCGGCGGCGTGAACTACTACCCGCTTCTTATCAATCTTTGCCAGTACGCGATAATTTTCTGCCTGCTTTTGTTTATGTTCAGGCGGAAGATTTTCCTGAAAGTTTAGCGGCTATGCGGGCTTGCCGACGCATTTCGGCAAAGCAAAAGCGGCGCGTCGAAAAATTCCGCCGCGCCGCTTTTTTGCGATTCCGCAAAACGCAGTTTAGAGCTTTTTGTTTTTTAGCATTTTCGACGCCATGTACGCCGCGCCGATTATCCCCGCGCGGTTTTCGAGCTTCGCGCAGACGATGTCGCACTCGACGTCGATGTACTTCATGAATTTGTCGCTTTTCGCCGCCGCGCCGCCGCCGATTATCATGAGGTCGGGCCAGCAAAGGGCGTGGACGTATTGCAGGTATTTGTTGAAGCGTTCCGCCCAGATGCGCCAAGTGTAGTCGCGCTTTTTGCGCACGGCGTCGGAGTAGAGCTTTTCGGCGTCGACGTTTTTTGACGAGGCTTTGTCGCGCATTTTAAGGTGTCCGAATTCGAGGTTGGGAACGAGGTGTCCGCCGGTGAAGAGCGCGGTTCCGATTCCCGTTCCCACGGTGAGCATGAGAATCGCGCCGTCGCGGCCTTTCCCCGCGCCGTATTTGACTTCCGCGAGTCCCGCGGCGTCGGCGTCGTTGATAATCCACGCTTCGCAGCCGCACGCTTCGCCGATTAACTGCGCGAGGTTTGTCCCCACGAATTTTTTGCCGCCGAGGTTCGCCGCGGTCTCCACGATTTGCGAGCGTATCACCCCCGGAAATCCGCAGCCGATGATTCCGTTCCAGTTGAAAGATTTTGCAATTTGCGAAACCGCGTCAACAACGAGTTTCGGCTCGTGCGATTTCGGCGTCGGAATCCTCATGCGTTCTCCGACAAGTTCGCCCTTTTTGATGTCGACAATTCCGCCTTTTACGCCCGAACCGCCGATGTCTATGCCGAGGACAAGTGATTTTTTCATGTCCGAAATTTATGCGGAATTGTCCGCGCTATACAAGAAAAAAGCGAGCCCAAGCCGATTCCGCCGCGCCTATTTCATAAGGTATTTTACCGCGACGAATCCGAGCACCAGCAGCACGAAAAACGCGCTCGCAAGAATGTTGAAATATTTGTCTATAAAGTCCCGCGCCTTCGGGCCTACGATGCGCACGATGAGCGCGACCGCAAAGAAGCGCCCGCCGCGTCCGGCCAGCGACGCAAGAACGAGAGTCGCAATCGGCACGTTGCAGACGCCTGCGGCAATCGTGAATATTTTGTAGGGAATGGGCGTGAGCGCCGCGCCGAAAATCGCGAGAAATGCGTTGTTCTGGTAGCTTTGCTCCACGAATTCGAAATTCTCGCGCGTGAATCCCGGAATGTACTCGAAGAAAAACGACTGCGTAGCCCCCCACGCCGCGTGCCCGATGCACCAGCCGAAAACGCCACCCAGAACCGACGCCGCCGTGCAGACCGCCGCGATTCTCCACCACTTTTTAGGCGCGCCGAACACCAGCGGAATCAGCAGAACGTCCGGCGGAATCGGAAAGAACGACGATTCCGCGAACGAGAGAATCGCCAAAGCCCAAAGCCCCTGAGGCTTTTCCGCCCAGGAGATTGTCCAGTTGTAAAGTCTTTTCAGAAGGTTGGGTTTTTTGTCTTCCATATGGAGTGGGAGTGGTTGTTTTGCCGCGCGCCCAGCGGCATAAAATTTTTCCGCGTATGATTTCAGCTTTCGGAAAATTTTTCCAGCTATTTCGGCGCGGGCGGAAACAAATGCGTTTTTGCGCGGTGGCTGTAATACAAAAAAGACGCGGCTTGAAGTGTTGTTCTTCAAGCCGCGCTATCTATATATGATGGGGGGAGGAAATTCTTTATGATGTTATAGTCGTAAATTTTGCGTCCGAAATCAAGCTTTTTGTTGAAAAAATATTTAACTGATTTTCATTTACTTGCGCATTGGCCGAATTTTTCGTTGATGAAATCGGCGCAGATTTTTGCCTCTGTCCACGCCGCCTGCAAGTTGAATCCGCCCGTGATTGCGTCGATGTCGAGGCATTCTCCGCAAAAGAAAAGTCCGCCGACTTTCTTCGACATCATCGACGAGAAGTCTATTTCCGTTCTGTCAACGCCGCCGCACATTACGAATTCCTCCTTGTGCGCCGACTTTCCCGTCGCCGAAATTTTCAATGCCGACACGTTTTCGGCAAGCGTTCGTTCGGCGTTTTTAGGCAGGGTGGCGAAGACGGTTTCGCCCGCGCCCGATTTTTCAGCCAAGTATTCCCAAAGCTTTTGCGGTATTCCGAAGAGCGGCGCGTTTGCGACTTTTCTTTTTGCGAATTTTTCGCGGGCGTCGGCTATCGTTTTGCGGACTGCGGCTTCGTTGAAATCGGGCGCGAAGTTTGCGCGGAACTCGAACCTGTAATTTCTCTCGGCGAAAGCTCGCGCTCCGAACGAGGAAAATTTGAGCGTTGCCGGCCCGCCGATTCCGAATCCTGCAATCAGAAGCGACCCGCGCGAGGCTATCTTGCGCCTGCTTTCGGGGGCGAACGAAAGCTCGGCGTCGAGCGAGATTCCCGCCAATTCGCGCCAAGCGGGGTTCTTTGCGGTGTCCGTTTCGAGCGAAAACAGCGACGCCACGGGCGGCACGGTTTTTATGCCGAACTTTTCGACCGACTCTTTCAAGCCGCCGCCGAACGTTCCGCCGACCGCCACCACTACCGCGTCGAACGGCTCCTTGTCCGCGCCTGTGTATTTCAGCGCAAGGCGTCCGTCGGCGTTTTTTTCGATTGATGAAACGCGGGCGGAAAATTCGATTTTCGCGCCGTTGCGCGCCGCCCTGCGGTAGAGCGCGCCGGCTATTGCGCGGGCGTTGTCGCAGACGGGGAACACGCGCCCGCCGTCCTCGACTTTCGACTCGACCCCGAGCGACCCGAAAAACTTCCGCGCGTCCGCCGCGCCGAATCTTTTTAACGGCTTTTTCAGGCTTCCGCCGCCGCGCGGGTAGAAGTCGGCGGGATTGCCCGCGTCGGCGTTTTCGTTCGTGAAATTGCAGCGTCCGCCGCCGCTCGCGCAGACCTTGCGCAGGGCGGATTCTCCCGCTTCGAAGACGGTTGTTTCGAATTCGGGCGAAAGGTTAGCCGCGCAGAACATGCCCGCCGCGCCGCCGCCGATTATGGCGACGCGCTTCATTTTGCGCTCCTTCCCGAAAGCGATTCGCCTATGCGGTTGAGCGCGTAGAGCGTTGCCCCGAAAAAGAACGCGGGGAAGACGAGCAGCCACGGGGCGTCCTCCATGTGCTCCGCGCCGTCTTTTACGAGGCTTCCCCACGACGGCAGGGGAGCCTGCACGCCAAGCCCCAGAAAGCTCAGGAACGCCTCCAAGAGCATTACGCTCGGCACTGTGAGCGCGGCGCACACGAGTATAGAGCCCAAGGCGTTCGGCAGAATGTGTCGCGCCATGATTTTTATTTTCGACTGTCCGAGCGCGACGGACGCCTCCACAAACTGCCTCGATTTCAGGTCGAGCGTGATGCCCCTCACTATTCGCGCCATCGTCAGCCACTCGACCGCCCCGATTGCGACGAAAATCAGCCAAATCGAGCGGCCGAACGCGAGCGTTAGAAGAATCACGAAAATCGTAAACGGCAGCGAGTATACCGCGTCCACAAAGCGCATCATTGCGGCGTCGGTCTTTCCGCCCGCCATGCCCGAAACCATGCCGTAGCACACGCCGACGCACATGGCGACCGCCGTCGCAAGAATTCCCACCGCAAAGGACACGCGCCCGCCGTAGAGTATTCTGCTTAGAATGTCGCGCCCAAGCTCGTCCGTGCCGAACCAGTGCGCGGCGGACGGCGCCTCGCGGCGGATTCATTTTTGCTTTAAAAAAGCTTTACATTTGCAAAAACGC
>JAJXPD010000246.1 GCA_021641325.1 Opitutales bacterium | reverse complement strand
GAATAGGGAATGCGCCGAGCCGGCGCGCGGAAACGCAAAACGCGTCCGTCGGAATGGCGGGCGCGTTTTTTTACGGAGTCTATTTGTCCGCTCTATTTTTCGAACGCGGGGGTCGCGCACGGCAGCGGCGTTTCGCCGTCTTTGAACGCGAGCATGAACGACGTCATGCGGAGCGCGTTGTTGCCGAACACCGCAAGCACGCGGTTCTTGCCCTTTTTCAGCGCGAGCTTCGCGCCGATTTTCGGCTCGATTTCCCTGCCGTTGAGATAAAGCCGATTTACGGGGGTTATGTTGACGAAAAGCGTGTAGTCGGCGTCGCGCGGCGCGGTGAAGTCGGCGCAGAACGCGTAGCCGAAGGCGGATTTTTTGTACTTTTTCATGAAGGCGTAGCCGTTGAAGTCGGCGACAAACGGGCGCAGCGTCTTGTTGGCGCGGACGCTCCACTTGGCGTCGGGGAGGTTTTTGAGAACGGCGTCGGGTTTCGAGAGCGCGGCGAAGAAATCGGGGGCTACTTTCGACGCGTCGAAGTCTCCCATTTGCGCGGCTCTGTCGCGCGGGCAGTCGGCGTCGGGCACGCCGCGCTTTGCTGTCGCCGCAAGCCAGACCCTCGACGGCTTGCCGTCGAAAAGGAAGTCGCACTGAGCCATCGCGAGCATGTCGCCCTCTGCGAACACGCCGGCGAATTTGTTTCGTTTGAGCGTCGCCGACAGCTCCCTTTCTCCCTTGTAGGCAACGTCGTCAATCGGCGTGTCGAAGCACGGCGCGACAACCCAGCGGACGCGGAAGTTCGAAACTTTGTCCGCCGCCTTTCCGCCGAATCTCACCGAAATGTCCCCGCCCTTGCGGTCGAACGCAAGCAGGAATTCGAGCCCGCCGAACTTTTCGCTTTTCGCGGCTTTCGGGCTTTCGGCGTCGAATTCAAGCAGCTCTATTTTCTTGGGAGTCTTTCGGACTTCGTATTGCGGAATATTGTAGAATCCGTTTTTCTGCGAAATGTTATCCGCGCCGAGTTTCACCGATTTCGGCTTTCCCGAAATTTTCAGCGCAAGCGGAATGTCCGAGCCTATGTGCGTGGCGGTCGGGCGCGTAAGCTCGAAGAGCGCGATGTTCCCGCGAGCCGAGAGCCTGCGGACGCGCGATTTCAAAAACTGCGTTCGGTAGGCGGCGTAGTCGTTTTCGTTGCAGTACCAGAAGTCGTAGGACGCCGACTCCTCTACGTATTTGCCGAGCCGCGCCAGGCCCTCGTCGGACTGCCACGAATGTATGCCGAGCGTCAGGTGCGGCGGGTATCCGTTTTCAATCATTTTGCGGGCGGCGGCGATGTTCTTTACTAGTTTTTCCCTTTCGGGGTTGCGGTCGTTTATCGAGAACGTGTACGACGAAAGCAGGGCGTCGCGCAGCCCGAATTTCGCGTTGTTGTCGGGCGTCGTTTCGGGCGTGATTCGGTAGCCCGCGTTGACTATCGACTGCCCCACGTAGGTCTTGACGTTTTCGTCGAAAGGCGACTGGTATGTCGTGAACGGCAGGACGAACGCGACGACGTTCGTGTCGAAGCTCGATTCGAGCACGGCGCGTTCGAGGGCGATTTCGCGGAAAATTTCGTTCGGCATTTTGCCTTCGAGGTGCGGGTGCGAGAGTGTGTGCGAGCCAAGCGCCCCGCCGAGCGCGAAAATCTTTTCGACCGCCGCCGTCATCTGCTTCGAAAATTTGCCGCCTACAAGGTAGCACGTCGCGGGGATTCCGCATTTTGCGAGCGTTTCGGCGGTGGCGGCGTGGCGCGGGTTGGTGTCGTCCCAGCGGCTCGAAAACGCGATTTTCTTGCCGTCGGGAAGCTTCGCGATTTCCGCGGACGCCTCCTGCGCCTCCTGCGGCGTGCCGTATTCCACCGAAATGCACTGCGAGTAAGTATCGTCGAACGCCGCGCGGAGAGTCGCGATTGAAAGTAGCAAGGCTATGATGACCGTAAATTTCTTCATGCAAAGAAAGGTAAAATCGAACGCGCGGCAAGACAAGTAAAAACGGCGCGGCAAAAAAACGAAAAAAAAGCTTGCCACGGCGGCGATTGCCCGTAGAGTTGCATACTTAATAATTTTTCTTGGTAGGGTATCCAAGGGGCTAAAGGGCGCGGACTGTAAATCCGTTCAGCGTTGCTGTTCACTGGTTCGAATCCAGTCCCTACCACCATTTAGACCGCAAGTTAGCTTGCGGTCTTTTTTTACGGCGCGTTATAGCACCGTTGATGCGGCGTTTCCCCGGGTCAACACCAAAGAGAGTGGATTTGGGTCAACACCAAAGAGAGTGGATTTTAGTGAAAAACGCCACATAGAACCAA
>JAJXPD010000245.1 GCA_021641325.1 Opitutales bacterium | reverse complement strand
CTCCAACACGCGCCTCTGTTTTTCGGGGAGCGCGGCTACGCAGCGTCGGATTTCGGCGGCGGTCTCCTTGCGTTCAAGCTCTTCGCGGGCGGTCGTCGCGTTTTCGTCGGCGATGGACTCCGAAAACGACGGCGTTTGGGAGTCGTCGGAGTTTCCCGCTGCGTCGTTTAGCGAAACGAAAGAGTAGGCTTGGGTGCGGCGCATGATTTTGTCGAACTGTTTGCGGGTTGCGCCAATTTCGGCGCGGACTTCCTCGTCGGTGGCGGTTCTGCCGAAGCGTTGTTCGAGGTCGGAGCGCGTCTTTTCGATATTTTTTGCGTCGGCGCGTGCGGAGCGCGACATGTAGTCCAAATCGCGAAGCTCGTCGATTATCGCGCCGCGAATGCGCGTGGAGACGTATCCGCCGAAGCTTTCCTCTCGTTCGGGGTCGAGCCGTCTTACGGCGTCGGCGAGTCCCGAAACCCCCGCCGAGTGGAGCTCGTCCAAATCGGCGTGCGCGGGCAGCTTTGCGCGCATGGAGTTCACCACTTTGTCCACAAGCGGATAGTATTTGACGAACAATGATTTCTGCTTTTTGTTGAGTACGTTTGTCTGTTTTTCGCATGTCGTTGAAACCATGTCTGTTTTCGGGATAATCCCGCCTCCGCTTGGGGTTGATATGTGTGATTTGTCTTTTACATATCAGATTTTATGCCAGGCGTGCGGGTATCGCAAATTCGGGTGTATGTTTTTGATATTTAGCGCGAATGCGCATTTTATCGCTTCGGGCGAATGTGCCATTCGGGCGGAAATGTGGGACATTTTTTCCCGCCTTTCATTTCGTCGCGGCGGGGTGTTTTTTTTGCGGCGCGGCGGAAATGTTGTTGAAATCGGGCGGCGGAATTTTTTATATTCAAACGAATGCGGCATTGTCCGCGAGCGTTAGGGTTGGGCGTTTTGCGCCGCCCGTCGCGGAATTTTTCAAGGAGGCTTTAATGAGGGGCGTTTTTTTACTTGTTTTGACGTTTATATCGGCGGCGGTTCTGCCGCTCGCGTGCGGGGCTGCGCCGCTCAAACGGCAGGCGGCTTCGACCGCGCCGCGCGTAATGCTTGGAATCGACGTTTTGGAGGCATCGGGCTTTGCGCAGTTGAAGGGCAAGAGGGTCGGGCTGTTGACCCACCCCGCGGGCGTCAACAGATACGGGGTGAGCACCGTGGACGTTCTTCGCCGCGCAAAGAGCGTGCGGCTTGTCGCGCTCTTCGGCCCAGAGCACGGAATCTACGGCGACGAAAAGGCGGACGTTCCAGTTCTCGACAAAATCGACAAACGCACGGGGCTTCCCGTCTATTCGCTCTACGGAAAGTACCGCAAGCCGACGCCCGAAATGCTCAAAAAAATCGACGTGCTGGTTGTGGATTTGCAGACGCTCGGCGTGCGTTCGTACACATTCAAAAGCTGCATGCTCCGCGCGATGGAGGCGTGTTTCGAGCAGGGCAGGGAAATCATGGTTCTCGACCGCCCGAACCCGCTCGGCGGGCTGAAAGTGGACGGCCCGCCGCTCGACGCAAAGTTCAAGAGCTATGTGGGGCTTTTCCAAGTGCCGTATGTCCACGGCATGACGATTGGCGAGCTTGCCCGCATGGCTAAGGGAACTGCGGGCATGATGGAGATAACTTCCAAACAGCAGCGGGCGGGCAAACTCACGGTGATTCCCATGCGCGGCTGGACGCGCTCGATGCTCTGGAAAGACACGGGGCTTCGCTGGGTTCCGACAAGCCCCGCCGTGCCGACTTTCGCGGCGGCGGTCGGATACTCCATGACGGGCTTGGGCTGCCAAATAGGAGGATTCCAACACGGCTACGGCACGGGCTATCCGTTCAGAATGCTAACGTTTCCGTCGAAAACTCCGCGCCAGATTGAGGCTGAATTGCGGCGGTATCCGATTCGCGGCGTCTCCTACGTTCCCGTCTCCACGCGCGACCAGAAAGGCAGGAAAGTCGAGGGCTTGTACGTCGTTGCCGACTGGAACACCGTGCGTCCCACAGAAATCAGCTTCTACATGATGAAGGCGGCGTGCCGCTTCAACGGCGGAAACGTCTTCGCAAAGGCGTCGAAAAACAACGCGCTGCTTTTCAACAAACACGTAGGCTCGCAGGAGTGGTGGAACGAAATTTCCCGAAAGGGCGCGTCGGCGGACGTTTCGAAATTCGTGGAAAAGTGGTCGAAGCAGGCGGCGGAATTTCAAAAGGCGACTGCGAGATTTCGCCTGTACAAATAGGTCAGCACAGTAGAAAACGCGCGGGGGGGGGGCTTGGGAGTCTGTCCGCGCGTTTTCTACTGTGCTGACCTATTTGTACAGGCG
>JAJXPD010000244.1 GCA_021641325.1 Opitutales bacterium | reverse complement strand
TAGTACAATAAATAATATCCGTCTTCGTTTTTTTGTATCAAATTCTGGTTTGCTGTTGACTTAGGGTTTTTTTGTATTTATTCAGTATCCTTTATGAAAAAGTTTATCTGTGTATTTGTTGGATTATTATCGGTTTTTGCCGCAATCTCTTTTGGCGAGAATAATAAAGTTGGGCAGTTCAAAGAAATAGTAGGTCAAAATTCAATGTTTTGGAGCCGCCTCGGCTGGCCTGTCGACCCTCCGTTTGCCAATCAAAAAGGTACTGCCGGCATGGTTTGCGAAACCGATGCGAAAACAAAAAATTATGTTTCGCTGATGTCGAAGGCGGGTATCAAGATTATGACAACAAACATTTCAAGCGGTTGGCTCGGCAATGATTTGTACGACTACACCGAAGTCGACAAGGCTCTTGACGGAATTTTCGAAGCTGCGCCCGACGCTTATTATATGCCGCGCGTTAAGCTCAATGTTCCTCCGACTTGGTGTGCAAAAAATCCGGAGGAAGCTGCGGTTTTTTACCCCGGAAAGCTCACAAATGAGGAAATTACCGAACTTTTCAACAAGGGCGAGTTTGACGTTCAAGGCGATTCTCCCAATCGCAAGGTCGGCTTGCAAAGCTTTGCTTCAAAAAAGTGGCTTGCCGACGCAAGCGAAGCTCTCAGAAGATTTGTGGAGCACATTGAAAATTCGAAATACAAAGACAGAATCATCGGCTACCATATCGCTTTCGGTATTGCAGGTGAATGCGCCCACTGGCGTGCATGGGAAAAAGAAAACATCAAGGATTTGGGCGGCGATTATGGAAAAGCGTTTGTCCGCGGATTTTATGATTGGGGCATTGCAAAATACGGTTCGGCTGAGAATCTCGCAAAGGTTTGGAATCAGCCGAATATCTCGCGCGAAAATGTGGTCTTGCCGAGTCCCGCCCGTCGCGAACACGACTGGCGCGATGTCCGCGAATTTTTCCGCGACGCTCCCGACGGCGCAATTTCGGCGGATATGGAAATATTCATCAGCGATTGTACCGCAAATGCGCTCGACGTTTTCGGAGGTGTTGTCAAGAAGGCAAGCGGCGGCAAGGCTGTCGGCGCATTCTACGGTTATTATATGAACAATCCGCGCGCAGGGTACACGGGGCATTTGGCATACGACAAACTTTTGGCAAGCAAGAATGTCGACTTTATCTGCGCGCCAAAAATGTATGAGCGCAACCTTGCGGGCGACCCCGGGGGCTATCAAAATGCGGCGATGTCGGTATCTCTCAAAAAATTGTATATCGACGAATTGGACAATCCGCCGTACACGCACACTGCGGGCGATATGTCCAATTTGAGGGCAAAAAATCTCAGCCAGACAAGAACCGTAATGTGTAGGGAGGTTTCGAAAAATCTTTCCATAAATGCGGGATTCTGGTGGATGGACTTGAAGGGCGGTTGGTTCACTGCCCCCGACGTTCTCGGCGTTGTTTCGTCGATAGAAAAGGACATTGCCAAGCTCAGAGCCGACAAGAGCGGTAAGCGTTTTGCGCAAATTTTGTATGTAACCGACGAACAAAGTTTCAACTGCATTCGCCCCGATGCAATTCTGCACGACGACCTTTTCCGCCAGACATATCCCGAAATAAATCTTTGCGGCGCGCCTACCGAGCACTATCGCCTTTCGGATTTGGACCAGATTGATTTGTCGAAATACAAGATGATTTTCTTCGCAAATACAATCGCCCTTTCCTCGAAAAAATGGCGGAAGCTTGAAAAGCGCATTCCCGACGGCACTGCGATTATTTGGAATTATGCGGCGGGTGTCCGCCCCGAAAATACTTTCGATTTGGAAAACTCGAAGAAAATTACGGGCATGAAAATGGAAGTTGTCGAAAACGTTCCGCAGACATTTGCAATCAAGGGAAAAGGAATGTTCGAGGGCTATCTTGACGCAAAAAAGGATTTCGGCAAAAGGCGTCCATACCCGATTTTCAAAATCGTTCCCGATGGGAACACCAAAATATTGTCCGAGTACGCAGACGGTATCGAAGGCGTCGCGCTGGCGTCAAAAGTGGTAAGAGGCAAGACGCATTACCTTTCGGCAACGCCGTTCCTCACTGCCGACAAGTTCAGAAAAATTGCCGAGCTTGCAAAGGTCGATTTTGTAGCTCCCGAAAACTGTACCGTTTACGGCGACTCGCGTTTTGTCGGCATCTTCCCGAAATATGATGTTAAGTTCAATCTCAATCTTGAAGGAAAGTATCGCGATTTGCTGACTGGCAAGGTCTACTCGCAGGGAGACGAGATTGCGATTGCCGAAAAGGGCGCAGTCGTGCTTGTGAAAGAGTAAAAATATTATAGATTAA
>JAJXPD010000243.1 GCA_021641325.1 Opitutales bacterium | reverse complement strand
AGATGAACGCGCCCGTGAGCGCGGCGGTCGCCACGACCCCGAAAGTTGCAAGCACAAGCCCCTCGCCTACAATCGGCTTGACGTCGGAAATGCGGGTGTCCATACCGCCCGAAAAGAGGATTACGCTAAGCGCCATGATTCCCACAAACTGCGTCGCGTAGACGTTGTCGAAGTGGTATCCTACTCCGTCGGTTCCCATGAGCATGCCCACAAGCAGAAACAGAAGCAGGGACGGCACGCCGAAGCGCGAGCTCATTTTTCCCGCGAATATGCTCAGAAGCAGCATGCCTGAACCGACAAGAAGTATGTTTTCGGGAGTAATGTTTTTCATTTTTTGAATGCGGTTTGCCACCCGAAATCCGCGGCTTTGCCAAGCGGAACGGACGCGTTTTTTATTGAAGACCGACCGAATATGTAGTATTGAATTCCGACTTTCAAACCATTATATTTATTTTTCGAAAAAAAGCTGACATACATCATGAAAATTCTGGCGAAAATATTTGCGGCGGCACTCGCGCTTGCGGCGGTCGCCGCGTACGGCAAAACCGTCGAAGTACAAGCTCCGAGCGAAGCGATGAAAAAGGAGGTCTCCGCGCTCGTGGTTCTGCCCGACTCCTACGACGCCGATTCGGGGAAATCCTACCCGGCAATCTACCTGCTCCACGGCTTCGGCGGCAACCACACGACGTGGCCCAAGCGCACAAAACCCAACCTCGACGAAATCGCCACGCAACAGGGAATAATCTTCGTCTGCCCCGACGGCGCGAAAAGCTGGTACTGGGACGCCCCAAAAAAGCCGGAATACAAGTACGAAACATTCGTCTCGAAAGAGCTTGTGGAATTTATAGACAAAAACTTCCGCACGGTGAAGTCGCCCAAAGCCCGCGCAATCACGGGGTTCAGCATGGGCGGGCACGGCGGACTCTGGCTCGGGATAAGGCACGGCGACGTTTTCGGCGCGTGCGGCTCGATGAGCGGCGGCGTAGACATTCGCCCGTTCCCGTCGAGCTGGGCGATGAAAGAGTCGCTCGGCGCGAAGAGCGAAAACCCCGAAATTTGGGACTCGCACACCGTAATCAACGAAGCCGACAAAATCGACCCCTCGAAAGCCCCCGCCATGATTATCGACTGCGGTACTAAGGACTTTTTCTACAAGGTAAACCAAGCACTCCACGAAAAGCTCCTGCGCCTGAACATTCCGCACGAGTACACCACGCGCCCAGGGGCGCACACGCACGAGTACTGGAACAACGCGGTCGATTTCCAGATTCTTTTCTTCAAAAAATTCTTCGAAGCAAGCAATCCAAACAACAAAGAATAAGGATACAATATATATGAAAAGGGCAATATCCGCAATACTCGCCGTCTGCGCGGCGGCGTCGCTTTCCGCGCGCGAAAGATGGACGGAACAGCAGGCGAACCAGTGGTACGCAAGCCAGCCGTTCTACGCGGGGGCGAACTTCATTCCGTCGAACGCAATCAACCAAATCGAAATGTGGAGCACCGACACGTTCAGCCCCGAGGTAATCGACCGCGAGCTGGGCTGGGCGCAAAGCCTCGGCTTCAACGCAATGCGCGTGTTCCTGAGCGACGTCGTGTGGAAGCACGAGGGCGAAAAGCTTTTTGCGAACATGGAAAAGTATCTTGAAATCGCCGACAAGCGCGGAATCAAAACGCTCTTCGTGTTCTTCGACAGCTGCTGGAACCCCGAATCGGAGTACGGCAAACAGCCCGAACCCAAGCTCTGCAAGCACAATTCGGGCTGGGTGAAATCGCCGTCGTTCAAGGTGCTCAACGACAAATCGCAGTGGGGAGACCTTGAAAAATACGTAAAGGCGGTCATCACGCGCTTCAAGGACGACAAGCGAATCATCGGCTGGGACATCTACAACGAGCCCGGAAACGTGGGCTACACGGTAATCGACGGCAGGGAGAACGAAAACGCCGAAGTGTTCCGCAACACGCGCGAGCTGCTCGAAAAGGCGTTCGTGTGGGCGCGGGCGGCGAACCCCTCGCAACCCATTACTTCTGGCGAATACTCCGGCGACGACCACATCGTTGGCAGGGTTTTCAACAAGCTCCAGCGCGACGAGTCCGACATCATTTCGTTCCACTGCTACGGCGGCGCAAAGGCGTTGAACACGGTAATTAAAAAGCTCAAAAAATACAATCGCCCGCTTTTCTGCACAGAGTACATGGCGCGCCCCGCGAGCACATTCAACCCGTGCCTCGGAATCATGAAGGAGCACAAGGTTGCGGCGTTCAACTGGGGCTTGGTAAGCGGCAAAACGCAGACAATATACTCGTGGAAATTCAACAAGATGAAAAACCCCACCCCCGACCTGCTCAAACTG
>JAJXPD010000242.1:2098-2354 GCA_021641325.1 Opitutales bacterium | reverse complement strand
TTTTTATACAGTATATGAAAACGGTGAATCCATTTTTACACTATCCTTGCAAAATCCGCACAAAAATCAAGCAATTTTTTGTCGGCGGATTTTCGGGTACGACAACTTTTTTATCGTAAATCGGCTTTGCTTTATAACCGTTTTGCCGTCGGAATACACAAAAAAACCGCCGTTGCACGCCGGCGGTTTTGCGTGCCTATTTTGCGGATTATCCGAGAAGCGGCTTTTCGGAAATTCCGAAAGCTTCGAACAGGTA
>JAJXPD010000242.1:0-2088 GCA_021641325.1 Opitutales bacterium | reverse complement strand
GGTAGGGGGCGTCGGCGGAGAAGCCGAAGTCGTCCGTGCCGACCACCTTTGCCGCGTACTTGTACCACGGCTGCGAAATTCCCGCCTCTATCGCGATTCTGTTTTTGCAGGACGCGGGCAGAACTTCGTTTTTATACGCATCGCTCTGGCGTTCGAAGATTTCCATCGAGGGCATAGAGACCACTCTTGTGCCGTTCTCCGCTTCGCCGGCTTTCATTGCCCATTGCAGTTCAGAGCCTGTGGCGATTATGATTTTCTTCAAATCGCCATTTTCCTTTTTTGCCACATACGCGCCTTTGAGCGTGCCGAGGCGTTTTGTCTGGGCGGATATCGAAGTTTGCAGGGGAAGGTTTTGGCGCGAAAGTATGAGGGCGGTCGGGCCGTCGTTGCGCGAAATCGCCGCAGCCCACGCCGCCGCGCATTCCTCCGAATCCGCGGGGCGGATTACGTCGAGGCGCGGTATGCAGCGCAGGATTGAGACCATTTCGACGGGCTGGTGGGTGGGACCGTCCATTCCCACGCCGATTGAGTCGTGCGTGAAGACGTATTGCATGGGAAGCCTCGACAGCGCGGAGACGCGTATGGAACCCAGCATGTAGCCCGCGAACGTAAGGAAGGTTGCGCAAGACGGCTCGAATATTCCGCAGTAGGCAATGCCGTTTGAGATTGCGCCCATTGCGTGTTCGCGGATTCCGAACCAGATGTTGCGTCCCGCGCGGTTTTCGGGCGAGAAGTCGCCCATGTCTTTAAGGTAGTTTTTCGTCGAGCCGTAGAGGTCCGCCGCGCCCGTTGTCATGTAGGGCAGGGCTTTGGCGAGGTCGTTCATTGCTTTGCCGCCCGAAGCGCGCGTCGCGCTCCTGTCTTCGGAGGGAAATTCGGGAACGAGTTTGAGAAGCTCCTCCGCCGAGGGGCGGTTCGTCTTTTTATTCAGGCACTTGTCGAGCTTGTCGGCAAGGTCGGGGTTTTCCCTCTGCCATTCGACGAACGATTCTTGCCACTGTTTGCGCGTTTCGGCGCGGCGTTTTGCGGCTTCGTCGAAGAATTTGTAGGTGGCGTCGCTTACGAAGAATTTTTGTTCGGGCAGTCCCAGACCCTTTCTTGCGGCGTCGGCGAACTTTGCGCCGCCCTCGCCGTGCCCCTTTGCTGAGTTTTCGACTTCGGGGATTCCCTTTGCGATTGTCGTTTTGAAGATTACGAGCTTGGGCTTGTCGGACTGCGAGTCTCTCGCGGCGGTGAGGGCGCGGCGGATTGCGTCGATGTCGTGCCCGTCGCACTTGGAGACTTCCCAGCCGTAGGATTCGAAGCGCATTGCGGTGTCTTCCGCCATGGTTTTATCCGCCATGGCGTCGAGCGTTACGTCGTTTGAGTCGTACATGAGCACGAGGTTGCCGAGCTTCTGCACGCCCGCTATTGCCGCCGCTTCCGCCGAGATTCCCTCCTGCATGCAGCCGTCTCCCGCAAGGCACCAGATTTTGTGGTCGAACACTTTGAAGTCGGGCGTGTTGAAGGTTGCCGCCGCCATTTTTTCGGAAATCGCCATGCCGACCGCGTTTGCCACGCCCTGTCCGAGCGGGCCGCTTGTGGCTTCAACCCCGACCGTTTCGCCGAATTCGGGGTGTCCGGGGGTCTTCGAGCCTTTTTTGCGGAAGTTTTTGATGTCTTCGACGGAGAGTTCGTATCCCGAAATGTGCAGCCACGAGTACAGGAACATGCTGCCGTGCCCCGCGCTGAGCACGAATTTGTCGCGGTTGAGCCACGAGGGGTTCTTGGGGTCGATTTTGAGTATTTCACCGAAAAGCACCGCGCCGATTTCCGCGCAGCCGAGCGGCAGACCCAAGTGCCCCGACGAGCATGCGTTGATTGCGTCTATTGCGAGTCCGCGCGCTTCGTTTGCGGCTTTTTGGAGTATTTCGTTGTTGTTTGTCATGATTCCTGTCTGTTGTTAGGCTTTTATAAAATTGTACCGACGGTTTATCGGTTTTTTTCGAAAAATTCAACTCTTTTATGTGTCCGTTCCGCGTCCCGCGCCCGATTTTACGCGTAAAAATATTGTTGAAATAGTTGCGCGCTTTATGCTAGAACTTCGAA
>JAJXPD010000241.1 GCA_021641325.1 Opitutales bacterium | reverse complement strand
GTGAAGGTGTCCTTCGCCCAGATCACGAACGTGGACCAGTGCCCGCCGAGCCTGCGGAATACCGACTGCAACGTGCCGATTTCGGAACTGGACATGCAGATGTAAATGGCGCCGTCGGAAAATTCGAAGATGTTTTTTACGACCTTTTCGAGGAACTCCGGAAATGCGTTTCCGAGGTTGTCGTTTTCTATTTTGCGTCCGTTCCCGTCGTAGTCCACGTTGTACGGCGGATCCGTAAAAACCATATCGGCGGTAACTCCGTCCATTAGTTTTTTCACCTGCTCGGGGTCGGTGGAATCCCCGCACATAAGCCTGTGCCCGCCGAATTCGAATACGTCGCCGAAGTTCGTCAGGGGATTTTCGGAGACGTCCGGAACGTCCTCCTCCAATACCTCTTCGGAGCCGATGTCGCGCAGAAGTTGTTCGGCTTCCGTTTCGGAAAATCCCGCAAGGTCCAAATCGACTATTCCGTCAAGTTCGGAGAGGATTTTCCTCAAATCGTCCTCCGACGTTTCGGATAGTTCCGAAAGCCTGTTGTCGGCTACAAGAACTGCCGTCTCCTCCGCGTCCGAATTGAAATCCTGATAGTCCACGGGAACGATTTTCACGCCGAGTTTTTTCGCGGCTGCGAGCCTGCCGTGTCCCGCGACTATGAATCCGCTGCGTTTCGACACCGTAACGGGGTGTCTCCACCCGAAATATTTTATGTTTTTTGCGAGCAGTTCTACCTGCGCTTCGGGGTGTCTGTTCGGATTCTTCGGGTTTTCTAGGAGCCTTTCCGTCGGAACGAGTTCGTCGAAGGAACACCACACCTCGACGCCGTTTGCCAGAGCCTTTGCCTTTTTGTCTTCCATGCATTTTGACAACTTGTCAATTTCCGCCCGCGTGCGCGTCGTTCCGGCGCATCCGTATTTACGGAATTTAGTCAAGCATAATAGTCGGAATCCCGAAAAAATATATTTTCGCAACTAGTTGATATATAACTTGCTATAATCGAAATATAGAGCGTGTATACGGGCGTCAAAAACAAGGGAACACGCCATGGAAAACATACAGAATATTCTCGAACAAACCGGCACGAAAACGGCAAAAATCAAAATGCTTCTGCAACTCGGAATGACCCGCAAACGGGTCGCCGAAGCGATGGGCGTCGGATACGGTTTCGTGCAAAACGTTTACGCCTCGGTCTACGGAGTCGCCCGCCCGAGAAAATTCCGCTCGGAGACGTTTTCGTTCGACAGGACGTTCGGGGTGGAGATGGAGATAATCCACGAAAGCGAAAGCAAAATCCGCACCGCGATAAGGAACGCCGGAGTCGAATGCGAAATCGAGGGCTACAACCACGATACGAGAACGCATTGGAAAATCGTTTCCGACGCTTCGGTTGACGGCGGCTTCGAGGTGGTAAGTCCCGTGCTTAAAGGCCGTAGCGGTCTGGACGAACTCGAAAAGGTCTGCAACGCGCTCGTAAACGCTGGGGCGCGGATAAGAAAGTGCTGCGGGCTGCACGTCCACTTGGGAACGGACGACTTCAAGACCGACATCCGCGTCTGGAAGAACCTCTACAAAAACTACGCGGCTTTGGAGCGGACGATAGACTCGTTCATGCCGCCGAGCCGCAGGCACACCCAATACTGCCGCTCGATGAGGGTCTGCGACTGGAACGCAAAAATCGAATCCGCCGCGAATTTGCGCATGCTCGAAGACGCCGTGACGGGAGGCAGCAGGTATTTCAAGCTGAACAGCCAAAGCTACTGGCGCCACAAAACGGTGGAGTTCCGCCAGCACAGCGGAAGCGTGGAATTCGAAAAGGTCAGAAACTGGATTCTTTTCTGCGCCAGATTCGTGGAATTCAGCAGGCGCAACACCGTCGAAACGGGGCGCAAAACGGAGCTTAAAAAGTTCCTCGATACAGATCTTGTAAACTACTACAACAACCGCGCGGCGAAGTTCGCCGCATAGAAGGGAAACAAAATGGACGCAAAAAAATACGAAATGCTAGGCGGCGGAACCGTCAGGGGAAACACGCCGAAGGAAATCGTCGGGGCGCTAAGGTTCTCGTCGTTCAACCCGATGACGTCGGAGGAAATCTTCATGAAGGAGATGTCCCAACGGTGCAAGTTCTACAACAACGCAACCGTAAGGGTCGAGTCCCCCGAAGTCTTCGTCGAAGACCTGATTGAATTCGGGTTTCTGTGGGAGGTATCGAATGGATAGGCTATATTTCGCGTACGGCTCGAACATGAATCCCGTCCAGATGCGTTTCCGCTGTCCTACTTCAAAGGCGGTGGCGCGCGCGACGCTGAATGGATACAGATTCGCGATAAACTCGCGCGGGGTTGCGACAATCGTCGAGTCCGAAAAATCGTCCGTCAGCGG
>JAJXPD010000063.1 GCA_021641325.1 Opitutales bacterium | reverse complement strand
CGTGCCCGCATGCAGCTCGAACACGTCAACCCCTACACGGGCATGGCTCTCAAAGACGACCCCGTAGTGGCGACGCTCGAATACTGGAACGAGTTTGAAATCGGCGCGGAAAACTACCCCAACCTCACGGCCGAGGGCAAGGCGTTGATAGCCTCGAAGTTCGCGGAGTTTTTGAAGGGAAAATACGGAACGGTCGAAAAGTTCCTCGCCGACAACCCCGCGTGGAAACAGAAAAAGCCTCTTAAAACCTTCGCCGACGCCGACCTCTCCGTCTGGGGCAACCGCGGCTCGAAGGCGTACGCGCACTTCGTAATCAAGGCGATGGAGGAAACGCAGGCGTTTTGGGAAAACTTCGTCCGCAAGGAAATCGGCATGAAAGTTCCCACCCACCAGAACAACTGCAACAAGCGTCTGTACTGGTCGTTCATCGGCGCGGAGGGAGGCAGCTACATTGCGTGCAACACATACTTCGTTCACCCGTCGTCCTACCTCATCGGCGGCATAGTCAACGACACCAGCGAATTCGCCGACGAAACCAACTTCTGGCGTTCCACAATCAACCGAAAAGTTGCGGGAATGCCCATGACAATCACCGAATACCAGCACTGCCACTTCAACCGCTTCAAGCACGAGGCGGCGCTGACATTCCCCGCGTACTCGGCTCTAAACGACTACGACGGGCTCGTGGTATTCGACGCGGCGGTAGCCCCGCGCGGCGGAGAGCTGGGCTACTTCAACGTCGCCGAAAACCCCGTATTCCGCGCAAACGACTTCATCAACTTCTTCCTCTTCTACCGCGGCGACGTCAAAACTTCGCCGAACCGCGTAGACATTCTCTTCGACAAGGAGGCGATGGAAAAGAGTCAGGCAATCGGAATGCCAGCCGCCTCCGACCGCACGAAAATCGCGCTCATGACGGGCTTTGCCCTCAACTTCCCGACGGCGAGGAAAATCGACGAGCTTAAAAAAGTGTCGGTAAAGCCCGCCACGATGTCGATTTCGCCCGACGGCAAATTCAACATCGCCGAATTCGCAAAGGAATTGAAGGCAAAGGGAATACTCCCGGCCGACAACATCTCCGACCCCGCAAACGGCGTCTACCAGAGCGACACGGGCGAAATCACAATGCGCTCGAAGGAGAACATGATGAAAGTCGTAAGCCCGAAGTCGGAGGCTATCGTAATGCGCTCGACGCTCAAAAACGAAAAGCTCGGCAGGCTCACGGTGAAATCGTCCACGGCGAACGCGGCAATCGCGGTCTCGGCGGTTGACGACAAGCCGATTGCCGAATCCGACAGGCTTGTTCTCACATACAACACCGACGCCGTCATGAAGGGCTTCGGCGTGTCGAAAAACAGGCTGTTCGTAACGGCTTGGGGCGGCATGCCCGTGCTTATCGAAACCGGCAAACTTTCCGCCGAATTGAAGCTTGCGCCGAACAAAAAGTACGCGGTGTATTCGCTGAAAATGAACGGCGAACGCGTCGAAAAAATCCCCTGCGAAGTCTCCGCCGACGGCGTGATGAAGCTGGAACTCGACACGGCAAAGCACACGGCGGTGTTCTTCGAAATCGTTTCGGAATAGTTTATGTTAAGATATGCTATAATTTCAACGGCGTGGATACTGGCAACGGTATCCGCGCTTTTTTCGCAGACGAAAATCCCCGCGAAAAAAATTCCTGCGGAGGCCGTGCTGCGCACGGCAGTCCCCGTTAAAATAGACGCAGACGCCACGAACTGCAAAGTGTCGGGCGGCGCGGACGTAAAAGTCTTCGCTCGCGAGGCGTCCTCAAACAAGTTCCGCGAAATGAAATTCGCGCTTGTGCCCGAAGCCGACGGCGACGCCGTGCTGGAACTCCGCGCGGGCGAGGGCAAAACGCCGTTGGCGGTCTATTTTACAGACATCAAAGGCGCGGCGGGCTTCGACTTCAAAGACGGTCTTGGCGGCTGGAAGCCGACGGGCAGGGTGGCGATAGTGCCGAACCCCGTCGAAAGCGGTGGCGGAATGTGCGCGGAGACTACGCGCTCGAAGCGCATTTCGCACAAAATAAGGCTCGTCAAGGGCGTGCGCACGGAATTTTCCGCGCGGGTGTCTTGCGGCGACGGCTGGGAAGACTCATTCTGCGTCGATTTGTCGAAAGCGGCGAACTCCGACTTCAAAGCTGGCGCGGGCGACGGCGTCCTGCCCGCGTTCTCGAAACTTAAAGCCCCCAAACTTGGGCGCGTCTACGGCGGAATGAAATTCAAAATTACAAACGCCGACCGCAACGAGGGGGCGTCGGCGGTTGTCATCACCCGCAAGGGCGATTCGGCGAAAGTGGATTTTTCGGGCGCGCTTCCGCGCGGAAAATACCTCTACGTTCTGCACACGGCGGGCGGCGACGCCAACGGAAACCTCGGCAGAATTACCGTAAAATTCGCCGACGGGCGCGACAAGAAACTGCTCGTCGCCTGCAAGACCGACATCTGGCGGGCTACCGAAAACCCCGCTGCGTTCGACAACGCGCTTCCCGTTTTCGTCAACGACAAAAAATCGAAAACCGGCGTGCTATACATGAGCCGCTTCGACCTCGTCGGCGGCGACGGACTCGCCGACATCGCGTCGGTGAGCTTCGAGCTTCTGCGGAGCGCGCACTGGGAAATCGTCGCGGCGACGGTGTCCTCTCGCGAGGTCAACACGACCGAAAACCTGAAATTCGATCCCGCCGTCTGGAAGCCGCTCGACATCGACACGTTCGCAATCGAGAAAGGCTCGGCTCTCGACATGTCGGAATCCGTCGCGCGGGGCGCGCCCGCCGGGAAGTACGGCAGGGTGAAAATCGGCAAAAACGGCGGCTTCGTTTTCGAGGACAGACCCGACGAGGAAATCCGCTTCAAGAGCGCGAACTTCTTCGAGCTGATTTGCGGCTTCGGCTGGAACATCAATACGCACGAGGAAATCGACAAGTACGTTGCGGAGCTGAAAAAGCAGGGCTACAACGCAATCCGCTGGCGTTTTGCGATGAAGGGCAAGGGCGAGTTCGAAGCCCCCTACAAGCTCAAGCCCCTCAACCGCGATTTGTACGACTACTTCCTCCACGCGCTCGGACGCGAGGGCATTTACTCGTTCTTCTACATTTGCAGCCACGACACCGGCGACCCGTCGTTCACTTGGAACGACCGCTTTACCGTGAAGGTCAAGATGATGCTGGGCGATCCCGCCGTGCGCGAGGCGTGGCGCAAGCTCGCCAAAATGCAGCTCGAACACGTCAACCCCTACACGGGCAAGGCGTGGAAGGACGACCCGTCCATTGCGGCAATCGAGTACTGGAACGAGTTTGAGCTCGGAATCGCAGTCTACAACGCGATTACCGAAGAAGGCAGAAAGCTCGTCAACGCGAAATTCGCGGAATACCTCTCAAAACGCTTCAAGAGCGTTTCCGAATTTCTCGCATATTGCGACGGAATCGGCAAGCCGTGGACATACAACGGCGCGTTCGACAAGTTCGAACAGGTCGATGTCTCGCCGCATCCGAACAGGTCGGGGAATCCGGTTTTCACGCAGTTCCTAATCGGCGCGATGGAGGACATGCAGGCGTTTTGCGAGAATGTCGTGCGCGGGGAAATCGGCATGAAAATTCCCACGCACCAGAACAACTGCCTAAAAAACGTCTTCTGGACATACCTTAGCTCCGAGGGCGGCAGCTACACGGCGGTAAACACCTACCACGCGCACCCGTCGTCGTACTCGCTCGGCGCGGACGTGTACCAGAACAGCTCGATAGGCAACGCGGGCGGATACTGGCGCGGGACGGTCGTCAAGCGCGTTTCTGGAATGCCAATCGCAGTCACCGAGTACCAGCACTGCTACTTCAACAAATACGCGCACGAGGCGGGCGTGCTATTCCCCGCGTACTCCGCCTTGCAGGGCTACAACGCGCTCGTTGCGTTCGACAGCCCCGTGGCGTTCGCCCCGCGAAGGCTCTCGTTTTTCGGAATCGGCGTAAACCCCGTGTTCCGCGCAAACGACTTCCTCACGAACTTCCTCTTCAAGCGCGGCGACGTAAAGCGTTCGCCGCACAGAATAGACGTCGTCTACGGAAGGGAGTTCTTCGAAAAAAGCCCGAACGTGGCGTACGCGGTAAACGACCAGCAGTCGAGGATTTCGCTGATGACGGGCTTTGCGCTGTCTTTCCCCGACGGCCGCAAGCTCGAAGAGATCAAGGCGGTCGAGGTAAAGTCGCCCGACATGGCGATGTCGCCCGTGGGGGCGTCGGCGGTCGAGGTCGCCATGAACTTTGCGGAGGTCGGCAAGACAATCGGCGCGGACTTCAAAACCGCCGACATTGTCGGCGACTTCAAAAAGCGCGGAATCCTTCCCGCGGATAACATCTCCGACCCCGCCAACGAAATCTACCAGAGCGACACCGGCGAAATCCTCATGGACGTCAAAAAGCGCAGGCTTACGGTCTCCACGCCGAAGAGTCAGGCGGCGGTGCTCAACGCGGGCGAGGGCGCGAACCTCGGCGACTTCAACGTGAAGTCCTGCGGGGCGGACGCATCGGTGGCGGTGGTCTCGATTGACGGAAAGCCGATTCGCGGGTCGTCGCGCATGGTGCTTGTGTTCGCGACCGACACCGTTACGAGCGGGGTGGGGCTTTCAAGCTCGCGCAGGAAAATCAACGCGTGGGGCAAGCCGCCGATTCTCGTGCAGACGGCGAAACTTTCCGCCGAGCTGAAACTCGACGCCTCCAAAAAGTTCGACTTTTTCAGGCTGAAAATGAACGGCGCGCGCGCGGAGAAAATCCCCTTCGAAATCGAAAACGGCGTCATGAAGATAGAGCTGGACACGTCCGAACACGTCGGGTTGTTCTTCGAAATCGTCGAACGCGCCAAGTAGCGGAAACTTCGGGAGCCGGACAAATCGCGCCGACTCCCGATTTTTTTGCCCGAAAACGCTTTATATGCTTTACAAAAACCGCAAACGGCGGTTTATTTTTTTTCTTAGATGCTTCCGCCGCCGCGCGGAGGCGTTAATATTTTAAATCACAACACACTATATATGGAAATTCGTAAAAATCATCATAAATGGTATAAATGGGAGGTTCTCGCGCTGCTGTGGGTGGCGTTCTTCCTCAATCAGGCGGACAGGCAGATTTACAACACGCTGCTCGTGCCGATTAAAGAAACCCTAAAACTGACCGACGGCGAGGCGGGGCTTATCGCGACGCTGTTCAGCCTCGTCTTCGCGCTGCTCGTGCCGATTTCGGGCTTTGTAGCCGACAGAATCAGCCGCAAGTGGATTATTGTGTTCAGCATTCTGCTTTGGAGCGGCGCGACAATCGCCTCGGGCGCGTGCCACGGGCTTGTGCTTTTCATTCTCTTCCGCAGTATCGCAACGGGCATGGGCGAGGCGACTTTCGGGCCCGCCAACTACTCGACAATCGCCGACTACCACGACGAAGACACGCGCGGCACGGCGATGAGCATCCACCAGACATCGTACTATTTCGGCGTAATCGTAAGCGGGCTTCTCGCCGGCTGGATTGGCGAGCGTTGGGGCTGGCGGAGCGCGTTCTACATCTTCGGTGCGGTCGGCGTTCTGCACGGACTGCTCGTAATGTGGCGTCTGCACGACAAGGTTTCCGAAAAGCCCGAACCCGCTCCCGCCGAGAAGAATAAGGACTAAGTCAAATTTCTCGACTCCATGGCGATTCTTTTCAAGACGCCGACCGCCCTCATTCTCACAATCGGGTTCGCTTGCCTGATTTTCGTTTTGCAGGGCTACCTTACTTGGACGCCAACATTCCTACACGAAAAGTTCGGTATGGACTTGGCCCGCGCGGGCTTCAACTCGATGTTCTACACGCACATTGCCGCGTTCGTTGGCATTCTCCTTGCGGGCAGAATTTCCGACAAGCTTGCGCACTTCAAGCCCGCGTACAGAATTTTGATGCAAAGCTGCGGGCTTCTCGCCGCCGCGCCGTTCATCGTGATGATGGGCTACTCTTCCGAAATGTGGACGGTCTATCTTGGCTTGGCGGGCTTCGGCTTCGCGCGCGCTTTCTTCGACGCAAACACATACCCCGTGCTCTACGACGTCATTCCCCCGAAGTTCCACGCTTCGGCGGCGGGCGTAATGCTCTTTTTGGGCTTCGGCGTAGGCTCGCTTTCGCCGCTGGTCTTGGGCATGCTCAAGCCCGTGCTGGGGCTGTCGCTGGGCATTTCGCTTCTTGCGGCGGTTTGGGTCTTCGGAAGCTTCCTGCTGTTTGTAGGCTACAAATTCTTCTATAAGCGCGACTACGAAGTCGCCCATGCCAATGTCGAGGCATAGCACCGAAACCGTCGAATTGTCGCGCGGGGCGTTGAAGGTCGTCGTCGCCCCGCGTCTCGGCGGACGCATTGCGGAGTTTTCGCTCTGCGGGCGGAATCTGCTTTTCGAAAATCCCGCGCTTGCGGGCGTCGAAAACGATCAGCCGACTCCCGCGTGGGACGGCGTTTGGCGGAACTTCGGCGGCGAGAAGGTTTGGGTCGCCCCGCAGGGCTGGGACGGCAAAGGGCAATGGGCGGGCCCGCCCGATCCCGTGCTCGACGGCGGATATTTTTCGCTTCTGGCGGCGGATTCGGAGAAAATTTCGACGCGCAGCCCCGACGATCCCAAAACGGGCCTGCGCATAGACCGCACAATATCGCTGCTCGACGGACAGTCGGGGGTGAATGTCGACGCGTCGCTTACGGACGTTTCGGGCGGGGGCGGCGAGTGGTCGATTTGGCCGGTCGTCCAGGTTCGCGCCGACGAGAATACGTCGATAACATTCCCGTCGCCCGACGGATTCCGTGTGTTGCACGGCGTTGTGAACAACCCGCAGTTCGGAATCGACGAATGCGGAAACTGCGAAGTTTCATACAAATACATAATGGGCAAAATAGGCGCGAACGCAAATGCGGGCTGGGTTGCGTGCACCGATACCGCAAACGGAACGGCGTTCGTGGCGTCGTGCGACTTCCCGCAATCGGCGCGCTACCCGCAGGGCACGAACGTGCAGGTTTGGACTTCGGGCAGAGGCTCGATTTTCTCGCGCGGGGTGCTTCGGACGGCGGCTGACGACCCCGTCGGGAATCCGCCCTACATGGAAATAGAGCTGCTTTCGCCGCTTACGAAAATCGGCGCGGGCGGAAGCTTCGGTTTTTCCTACAAGCTCCGCGCGTGCGCGGTTCCCCGCGGCGCAACGGTGAAATCGCTGTTCGGGCTTGGCGTGCTGACTGAAAAACTTTCCGTCGAAAGGCGCGGAGGCGCGGCGTTTGTGACCGCGTCGGCGGGCGCGTTCGCGGCTGGGAAAATCGGCGTTTTCGACGAACTCGGCAACGCGCTTTGCGAGCCTGTCGAGGTTTCTCCCGAACGCGGCGCGAGAATTTCCGCGGAAATTCCGCAGTCGGCCGGAAAGATTAAACTTGAATATTTCAACTCCGCGGACAGACTGAAAATAGAGGAATTTGAATTATGAGAAATCTTAAAATCACTTGGCTGTGTCAGGCGGGCTTCCTTCTCGAAGCCGACGGAAAACGCATTGTTGTAGACCCCTACATGTCGAACAGGCTTTACGAAGTTTCGCGCAAAGACGTGCAGATGAACCGCATGATGCCCAACCCCGTCCCCTACGAGGAACTTCGCCCCGACTTGGTCTGCTTTACGCACGACCACGCCGACCACTACGACCCCGAATCGGTGCGCGAAATAATCGGCGTCTGCCCCGACTGCAAGTTCGCGGGCCCCACGAGCACGCTCAACCATTTCGAAAAGGACGGCTACAACAAGTCGAACTTCACCAAGCTCGACATCGGCGACGTTTTCGAGGACGACACCTTTAAAATCACCGCCGTTCCCGCATACCACTCCGACCCCCTCGCGGTCGGCTACGTTTTCGAAATCGCGGGCAAAAAGCTCTACATCAGCGGCGACTCCCTCTACCAGCCCACGCTGTCGGCGGACGTCAAGAAAGTCTGCGGCGCGCCCGACATCGTATGCATTTGCATAAACGGCAAGCTCGGCAACATGCCGTGGGAGGACGCCGTGAAAGTCGTCGAAGAGTTGAAGCCCAAGTTCGCAATCCCCATGCACTACGGGCTGTTTGCCCGCAACACGGAAGACCCGCGCCCGTTCATGGCGGCGGTCAAAAAGCTCGGCGTCGAGACCGAAGAGCCGTCGGTCAAGGGGCGCGTTTTCTAAATTTCAATTCTAAATAACACACACAATGAAGGTCACAGGAATAAAAACATTCATCTGCCACGCATACCGCACGAACTGGGTTTTCGTGAAGGTTCTTACCGACGAGGGCATCACCGGCGTCGGCGAGGCGACTCTCGAATACAGAGAGCCGACCGTAGTGCAGGCAATCAAGGAACTCGAACGCTACCTCGTCGGCAGGGATCCGAACAACATAGAGGAATTCTGGCACAGGGTCTACCGCGACGCCTATTGGCGCGGCGGCGTGGTGCTCATGAGCGCGCTCGCTGGCGTCGAAATGGCGTTGTGGGACATCAAGGGCAAGGCGCTGGGCGTTCCCGTCTACCAGCTGCTGGGCGGCAAGGTTCGCGACTCCATCAAGTGCTACGCAAACGCGTGGTTCGCGGGCGCAAAGAAGCCCGAAGAATTTGCGACAATGGCGAAAATCGCCGTCAAAAACGGTTTCAGCGGCTTGAAGTGGGACCCATTCGGCAAGGAATACATGCACATCGCCCCGAAGGAACTCCACGAAGCCCTCGACTGCATCGCGGCGGTTAAGGACGCCGTCGGCAACCAAGTGCACCTCATCATCGAAGGGCACGGACGCTTCAATATTCCGACGGCTGTCCGCATCGGCAACGCCCTCAAAGAATTCGACATTCTCTGGTTCGAAGAGCCGATTCCGCCGGACGACAAGAAGGGTCTCGCGTGGGTTCGCAGCAAAATCGACACCCCCGTTTCGGGCGGCGAAAGACTTTACAGCCGCTGGGAATACCTCGACTTCCTCCGCATGGAATGCGCCGACTTCTGGCAGCCCGACGTCTCCCACGCGGGCGGCATTTCGGAAGTCCGCAAGATTGCGGCAATGGCGGAAGCGCACCACATCGCGGTTTGCCCGCACAATCCGAGCGGCCCCGTCGCGAACGCGGCGACACTCCAGCTGGCGGCCTGCATGCCCAATTTCTACCTGCTCGAAACGATGGCGACGGACATTCCGTACCGCAAGGACATCACGACCGAAGTTGTGCGTTTCGAAAACAGCGAAATGTTCATTCCCGACAAACCCGGTCTCGGCTTGGATATCAACGAAGAGGAAATCGCGAAACACCCCTACGAGTGCCGCAACCTGCGCCACTACGAGGGCACACTTACCGACATTCGCCCCGCAGGCGAAGCGGTCGGCGGCTACTTCCAGAAATAGGATTCTTCGGGAAATCCACAAAAAAACGGAATCTTTCGATTCCGTTTTTTTTGCGCCCGCGCGAAGATTTTGCAGGAAGCGGTTGGCAGGCTGCGCCGCTTTGGGAAATGCCGCCCTCGCTGATTGTTATCGATTACGCCCGCTCCGGCGTCCGGAAACGCCGGCGTCGCGGAGCGACTTTTCTTCGTCTGCCGCGATGCTAATAAAACAGGGATAAAGCTGTTCCGATTTCGCGCGAATAAAACTTTAAATGCCTATTCATAACGGAATGGGCGCGCGCTATTTGCTCCTCGAATAAGTGGGATTGTCTTTCCACGGCGAAGTGTATCCGTGCGTTCCGTTTTGGCTAAAATTCAGCTCGACGCGCCCCTTTGTGTTGTGGTAAAGTATTGCAATCCCCGAGGGCGGACATTCGTAGTCGCCAAGTCTTGCCGAGATTTTTACGGGGCATTCCACGCGCTTGATTGCGTTCGATATGTCGTAGTAAAGAAGTTCGGGGACATATTCGGGCATGCAAATAGACTTCATTTTCCCCTCCGCTTCGCCGTTTAAATTCGAAAGCCATGGAATGAACACATCGCAAAGCGTGATGTCTTTGTCGAGCATTGCGGCGAATATCGAACGGAACGCCCCCATGCTTCCGCCCGAAACCTTGATGTTTTTGCCGTCCCATTCGGGAAGTTTTTTTGCGACTTCGATTGCCCGATGGTCGCGCAAGAGCATGTTCCTGAAATAGGAATTTTCGGGGTTTTTGTTTTCGGACGCCTTCATACCGAAGTTTTTTAAAAGAACAGATTGGGATTTGTAATAGTCGTCGTCGCGTCCCAAATCGTAGCTGTGCCGGGCGACAGAAAGCGAAATGCAGGAACGGTCAAATTTTGGGTAAATTCTTCCGATTCCGTATCCCCTGAAAAATACGGAAAGAGGGAGCGACTTTTCCTTTGCCCCTTCGGGAATCGTAAGGTACGCCTTGGCGGGCTTGCCGACGCAATCGATTGTCAATATGTACGTTTTGAATCCGGGGACGAGAAATACGGGTTCTTTTTTGCACTTCGGCGGAACTTTGTCGAGGTACGAAAGCTGACGCCGCCAGAATCCGTCGAAATCGCGGGGCTCTGGCGTGGTTTGCCGGATTTCGCCGAACCCCGCGCACGCGCCGCCGTCGAAGGCGTCGCAATTCTTCGCCCTTTTGCCGCTGTTGTCCACGGGCATGGTCGTGATTCTGACAAATCCCGCAACCCCGATTGACGTTTCTATTACCACGGGTTCTTTGCCTGATACCGCCGTGCCGGATTCGGTGATTCCGTCGTCGCCGCGCCGCACCCATTTGAATTTTTGGCCTTTTACGGCATTTCCCCTGTCGTCCAATATTCGGAGCGAGAACTTCATTTTCTCGCCGATTTTGTAGCCGAGAGCGTCTCCGTCGCACGAACCCGCAAAATACGCGTTTGAAGCAGAGACAGGCAGGGATAGCATAAAAAACGCAACAAAAATTGAAGACAAATACCGTTCCATAACATTGCACTATATGCGCGCCGCAGAAATATGGCAAGCTCGAAATATCCAAATATTTTCCGCCGCGCCCGCCCGATGCGGACGGCAAGCCGCAAATTGGCGCACCGATTCGATTTCGATTTATTTCGTTTTTTAC
>JAJXPD010000240.1 GCA_021641325.1 Opitutales bacterium | reverse complement strand
CCCCTCCGCGCGCCCTCCCCTCCGCGCGGGGAAAACCCGATTTCCGACTGCAACGCGCAGGCGTCGCCGCCAACGTACCCCTTCGTGCGAATAAAAGCTCCCCTCCGCGCAAAATTTGGCATTTAGCCTAAAATCTCAAAAAATCGGTTTCTTGCGCAATAAAAATCTTGAAAATATGGGCACTCTGCGCCATATAAGGGGGAATATACACTTAAAAAACGGCGGAATAGTCCGTACTTTTCACAAAGAAGAAATTGCCATGTCATCTATAAATAAAGAAGCAGCATTAAGATACCACAGCGAAGGCAAGCGCGGAAAAATAGAAATCGTGCCGACAAAGCCGCACGCCACGCAGGAAGACCTGTCGCTGGCGTACACCCCCGGGGTCGCCGAACCCTGTCTGGAAATCCAGAAAAATCCCGCCGACGCCTACAAATACACGGGCAAGGGAAACCTTGTCGCGGTAATTTCCAACGGAACAGCCGTTTTGGGACTCGGAAACATCGGCGCTCTCGCGGGCAAACCCGTTATGGAGGGGAAGGCGCTGCTCTTCAAAGTATTCTCTGGGCTGGACTCGTTCGACATCGAAGTCGCGGAAACAAACGTCGATAAGTTCGTGGACGCGGTCAAGGCAATCGCGCCGACATTCGGGGGAATCAACCTCGAAGACATCAAAGCGCCCGAATGCTTCGAAATAGAGCGCAGGCTCAAAGAAGAACTCGACATTCCCGTAATGCACGACGACCAGCACGGAACGTCGATAATCACGGGAGCGGCGCTGCTCAACGCGCTCGAAATTGCGGGCAAGAAAATCGGCGAAGTGAAGATAGTCGTAAGCGGCGCGGGGGCGGCGGCGATTTGCTGCGCAAAGATGTACGAATCGCTCGGAGTAAAGCGCGAGAACATTCTTATGTGCGACTCAAAGGGCGTAATATCGAAGTCGCGCTCCGACCTCAACGAGATGAAAAAATACTTCGCCGTCGAGACCGACGCCAAGACCCTCGCCGACGCGTTGAAGGGCGCGGACGTGTTCCTCGGAGTGTCCCGCGCCGACGTTCTCACGCCAGAAATGCTCCTTTCGATGAACGAAAACCCCGCAGTTTTCGCGCTCGCAAACCCGCGCCCCGAAATCTCCTACGAGCTTGCCACGGCGACGCGCAAGGACATCATCTTCGCGACGGGACGTTCCGACTACCCCAACCAAGTCAACAACGTGCTCGGATTTCCCTACATTTTCAGGGGCGCGCTCGACACCGCCGCAACGTGCATTAACGAGGAAATGAAGCACGCGGCAGTCCGCGCCCTCGCCGCCCTCGCGCACGAACCCGCGACGGACGAAGTCAAAAAAATCTTCAACAGGGAAACGCTCGAATTCGGCAGAAACTACATTCTGCCCAAGCCCTTCGACAAACGCCTGATTGTGAAAGTGTCGGCGGCGGTCGCAAAGGCGGCTATGGAATCGGGCGCGGCGCGTTCGCCTATCGCGGATTGGGACGCGTACGAAAAACACCTCGCAAGCCTCATCTAAGGGGCTGCGAAGCCTTAATTTTTGCGGAAGCGGTCGTTGGCCGCTTCCGCTTTTTTTGCGCCGAAATTTTTTGCGCGTTTTGCTTGGGCAAAATTTTTCAATACGCCCGCAGTGGGAGCGTGGTAGGGGCGGCGCGGATTGTCAACGCTTAGCGAGTGGGCGGAAGCCTTGGGTGCGTCGCTTTTATTGAAGCAGGGCGCGCAGCCCGCGGCATTCGCAGGCATTTTACCGGCACACAAAATCCCCGCATTAAAACGGCGCAAGCAACGCGCAAAAACCAACGCGCCGCTTGCCGCGACATTTGAAACGCGGGAACGGCGCGGCGCAAAATTTTTGCGCAAAAAAAGCAAAAAATCGCTTGACTTGCCGAAAAGCTTTTTTTGAATAAAAAACATATCATCTGATGATATGACGACAAAATGAAGGGCATACTCAAAGTCGAAAAGAAAACGCTCGCCGACGAAGTTTCCGAACAGATACAGAAACGAATCGCGTTGGGCGAGATGTCCGTAGGCTCGAAACTGCCGACGGAAAAGGAGCTTTCCGACATGTACGGAGTGGGACGTTCGACAATCCGCGAAGCCGTGAGCGTGCTCTCAAACATCGGTCTTCTGCGCGTAATGCAGGGCAAGGGAACGTTCGTGGTGTCTCAGTACGCGACGAACGAGCCGATAGCCCAAAGGCTCAAACGCGCCCAAAGTTGCGACTTGGACGAAATCAGGCAGATTCTCGAAATGAAAATCGCCGAAAAGGCGGCGCGAAAACGCACAAAGGCGGACATCGCAAACATCGAAATGCGGCTCGAAGAAATCGCCAAGGCAAACAAAACGGGCGACTTGGAGAAGTCGATAGA
>JAJXPD010000062.1 GCA_021641325.1 Opitutales bacterium | reverse complement strand
ACCATGCTCAAAATCGTAGTCGAGAAATCGCCGACAAACAGCGACGGAGAAATGACGTTTCTCGAACATCTCGAAGAGATGAGGGGCGTGATGTTGAAGTCGCTGCTTGTGTTCGTAATCGCGCTAATCGGGGTCGGGGCGGGATTCTCGTATTTCAATACGGTCATGCTCTACCCGCTCAACGCGGCGAAGAAAATAATCTCGACGACCTCGTTTTTAAGCGGCGGGAAATCGGAGGACGCGGCGGCGGAAAAAGTCGGCCCCGTCTACCTTGTGGACGAAAGCGCGCCCGACAAAAAATCCGGCCCCTACTTCATCGTCGCAAAGGACGAAAACTCCGTGCTGCTCGGCGGAAAAAAGGGAAACTGGTACGACTCGATAAAACTCAGGTCGATGTCGTTTGTGACGCCCATTGTCGTCTGGTTCTATGTGAGCTTTTTGGGCGCGCTCTGCATCTCCCTGCCCGCCATTGTGTACTTCGTAATTCAGTTCGTAGCCCCTGGGCTTACGGCGGAGGAAAGGAAACTGCTAAGGCCGGGAATGTTTGCAGCGGTCATACTGTTTTGCGTGGGGGCGGCGTTCGCGTTCTCGTTCATGCTGCCGATGGGCATAGCGTTCATGTCGAGCATGTCGGAATCCATGCAGATGGAGATGTTCCCCGACGCGCAGTCGTATTACAGCATGGTGCTTTTCCTGACGCTCGCGGTGGGCGTGGTGTTCGAAGTGCCGCTTATCGAGGTTATTCTAATCTACCTCGGCGTGCTGAATGTCGAGTGGTTGAAGAAGAACAGAAGAATCGTCTTCATGGTGATTCTGATTTTCGCGACTGTCATTACGCCGCCCGACTTCATCACGCAGGTAACGCTTACAATCCCCCTCTACATGATGTACGAGCTTGCCCTGAGGATAGGCTCGCGCATGCGCAAAAACAAGCTCCGCCGCGAGGCGGAGCGCGAAAAGCGCGAAGAGGAGGAGGACGAAAAGGAACGCCGCGAATACGCCCGCATGGTTGCAAAGGAAAGAATCGCCGAAGAGGAGGCGGAAAAGGCCGAGGAAAAAGCGGAGGAATTCGAAATCGACAAATCGCACTACGGCGAGGAAGGCTCAATTCCCGACGACTACGACCCAAACAAAATCGACGGCGACGACTACGACCTCTACGGATACAACGAAGAATTCAACGAAGACGAATACGGGCTTGAACCCTATGTGGACTACGGCAGGCTTTCGCGCCCCGTGCCCGACTTCCAGCCCGATTGGGATTTAAACCGCCCCGACACAAGCTTCATGCAGCCCGACTGGAACCTTAATTCCGACGAGCCGCAGAACGATAATAAACCGTAATGAAATGCTTTGGCACAATTTCGCGGGCGGCGGCGGCGTGCGCGCTTCTGTCCGCCCTTTTGTGCGCGTGTTCCGAACCGCCGAAAATCGAACGCGGGCAGTTCCCGCTTCCGAAAGGCGCGGAAACGGCGGAATGTGAAGTCGGCAAATACGGCGGCATCTTCGTTTTGTCCGACGCGCAGGAGCCTAAAACATTCAACCTGTTGATGGCGTCCGACGCGTACTCGGCGCAGTCGATTTCGCTAATGCTCTCGCCGCTCGTGAACTACGACCCCATGAAAGAGGAGGTCGTGCCCGCGCTCGCGGAATCGTGGACGGTTTCGGAGGACGGCAAAACCTACGTCTTCAAACTGCGCGAGGGTGTGAAATTTTCGGACGGCGCGGAGCTAACCGCAGACGATGTGGTTTTTACGTTCGACGCAATCTTCGCGCCGCAGCTCGACGCCGACGGCAAGCCCGTCTTGGACAAAGCCACAAAACGCCCGTTGCTCCGCTATCCGTCGCGCTACGCGGGGCAGTACACAATCGGCGGCGAGCCAATCAAATACAGGAAAATCGACAAGTACACGGTCGAATTCAAGACGAACAAAGTGTACGCGCCGTTTCTAAACGACATCGGGTTCATCGAAATTCTGCCGAAACACAAGCTGCAAAAAGCGGCGGACGACGGCTCGCTTCAACAGGCGTGGTCTACGCAAACGGCGATAAACTCGCCGTCGGAAATAGTGTCGTCGGGGCCCTTCATGCTGTTTTCGTACAAGCCGGGAGAAAGGCTCGTCATGCAGCCCAACCCGCACTACTGGCGGGCAGACAAAAGCGGGCAACGCCTGCCCTACATAGACTTCCTAGTCTACAAATTCGTAGCCGACGTTAACACCGCGACAATCCTCTTCGCCACGGGGCAATGCGACGCCTCCGCCGTCGGCGCAAACGACTACGCATGGGTGGCAAAATACGCAAAAACCTATGCGTTCAAAATCTACGAGCGCGGGCCGGAAGCCAGCATCTCATTCCTCTGGTTCAACCAAAACGGCGGCAAAAACGAAAGGGGCGAGCCGTTCGTAAAACCCCACAAATTCAAGTGGTTCTCGAACAAAAAATTCAGACAGGCGGTAATGCGGGCAATCGACCGCGACGGACTGATTAAAAGCGTGTGGTTCTCGCGGGCAAGAAAGCTCGATACAATCATAAGCCCCGCAAACAAAAAATGGCACAACCCCGACACGCCCAAATACGAATACTCGCCCGAAAGCTCGCGGGAAATCCTGCTCTCGGAGGGCTTCAAATACGACGCGTCGGGCGCACTGCTCGACCCGGAGGGCAACCGCGTGGAATTCGAATTCGTCGTTGCCGACGGCTCGCAAAACTCTTCGGTAATCGCGACGACGTTCGTCGAAAACATGAAATCAATCGGCATTTCCGTGAAGCTTAAATTTCTGGACTTCGGCACGATTATCTCGAAAATCGACAACACTTTCGACTACGAGGCCGCCATGATGGGCTTCACGGGCGGCGGCGACCCCTCCGGCGGCAAGGCAATATACCGCTCCAACGGCTTTCTGCACGTCTGGAACCCGCGCCAAAAATCTCCCGCAACAGACTGGGAAAAACGCATAGACGAAATCATGGACGCGCAGGAAATCGAGATGAACCCCGAAGCACGCAAACGCCTGATTTTCGAAATGCAGAAAATCTTTTCGGACGAGCTTCCCCTGCTCTACCTAATCACGCCGATGGGGTATTCGGGAATCGCGGAAAAATGGCGCAACGTGAAAATTCCGCCATTAGGCTCAATCATCTGGAACATCGACGAACTGTACGAATCGGACGAAAACTAAAACATGTTAAAATTTATCACAAGACGGGTATTTTCATTGATTCCGCTTCTGCTCGGAATCAGCCTGCTTGTGTTCCTTTTGATGTACCTTGCCCCCGGGGATTTTCTGAGCGAGGCGCGAAACTCGAAGGATATTTCGCCCGAAATCGTCAAGCAGGAGGAGGCTCGGCTCGGGCTTGACAAACCGTGGTATGTACAGTACGGACGCTGGCTCAACGGCGTCTCGCCGATTAAAACTTCGCTGCTTCTGCCCGAAAACATGCGCAAGGGCAAAGCTCCGATATATTTCGGTGCGCCGGATTTCGGATATTCGTGGAGCTATAAAATCCCCGTGTCGGAGCTTGTGGGACAGCGGTTTTTTCCGACACTCTGGCTTGCGCTTGCAAGCACGCTGCTGACGTACGCGGTCGCAATTCCCTTGGGCGTTCTGGCGGCGGTGAAGCGCGATTCGCTCTTCGATAAAATTTCGTCGTTTGCAGCGTACGGTGCGCTCAGCGTGCCCTACTTTTTCCTCGCGCTTCTGGCGGTTCTATTCGCGGCGACCACGGGCGTTTTCCCGACGGGCGGGCAGGTGTCAATCATGCACGACTTCATGTCGCCGCCCGCACAGCTCGCCGACTACCTCGACCACCTCGTTCTGCCGACGCTCGTTTTGTCGCTCGGAGGAATAGCGTCGGTAATGCGCGTAATGCGCGGGAATTTTCTGGACTATTCAAAGGCGGAATTCGTCATAACCGCCCGCGCAAAGGGGCTTTCGGAAAACGCGATAATGTTCAGACACGTCCTGCGGAACGCGGTAAACCCGATAATTACCTCGTTCGGCTTCGCGTTCGCGGGGCTGCTATCGGGCGCGTTGCTTGTCGAAAACGTCATGAACTACCCTGGGCTCGGGCAGCTGATTTATTCGGCGATAGTAAAGCAGGACCAGTACGTTGTAATGGCGGGCGTGGTGATTGGCTGCGCCATGCTCGTGGCGGGGCAGACGCTCGCCGACGTTTTGCTTGCGCTCGCCGACCCGCGAATCAGGCTCGACAACGAGAAAATCCCGCACGTGAAACTTGCGGCGTTTTTCGGTGCGGCACTCGCGGCGACTGCGCTTTTGACGTGGATTTCGGAGGCGCACCCGCAGGTTTTCGACGCTCTGAAAACCGCGGCAAAATGGCTTCTGTTCGCAATGCTCGCAATCCTCTGCGCGGTAATCGCGGCGGGACTTGCGCGGGCGGCGGCGTACTTCGCAAAAAACCTGCTTCGGGCAACGCTCAAACGCCCGCGCGGGGCGGTCGCGCTCTGCGCCCTTGCTGCGATGTACATTGCCGCGGCGCTCGCGCCGTTCATCGCGCCCTACGAGCCAACGCGCCAGTGCCTCGACAAATCGTTCCACCCGCCGACGGGCTTCTTTTTCAAGGACGGCTCGCTCTACGCAAAAGTCTACCGAAACGCCGACCCGAGCATCGCCAAATACGAAGCGGTCGAGGGCGAAGGCGTGCGCGTAAAATTCTTCGCGCGGGCGGCGGATTCCGACTACAAAATTTTCGGGCTTGTCCCCTTCCCCTACAAGCTTTTTGCGGCGGATTCGCAACAGGCGGACGCGCGTATTTTCCTGCTTGGATCCGACTCCACCGGGCGCGACGTTTTCTCGCGCCTGCTCTACGGGGCGCGGGTGTCGCTTAGCATAGGCTTTGTGGGAATTGCAATCACGCTCGCGGCGGGATTCGTGGTCGGCGGGCTGTCGGGATACTTCGGCGGCACGTTCGACTTCGTTTCGATGAGGCTTGTCGAATTTCTCATGGCAATCCCAGGTCTGTACCTGCTTCTTGCAATGCGCTCGGCGCTTGCGCCGCATTTCGACAGCGCTCAGATGTACCTGATGATTGTCGTGATTCTCTCGTTCGTGGGCTGGGCGGGAACTGCGAGGGTAATACGCGGAATGTCGCTTTCGCTCTCAAAAAGCCAGTACGTTCAGGCGGCGAAAGCCATGGGCGAACCGCCTCTTAAAATAATAACGAAGCATTTTCTACCCAACGTGCTCGGCTACCTGATTGTGGGAGCCACGCTCTCGATTCCCGCGTACATTCTGGGCGAGGCGGCGCTGTCGTTTTTGGGGCTGGGCATTCAGGAGCCGTCGGCGTCGTGGGGGCTTATGCTCGCGCAGGCGCAGAACGACACAAAGGTGCTCATGCTCGGCTTCTGGTGGCTGCTGTCTCCCGGGGTCGCGATTTTCGCGACGGTGCTTGCCTTCAACATGCTCGGCGACGTTCTCAGAGACATCGCCGACCCGAAACAAAACAAATGAAAAAATCGCTTTTAATCACATTTCTTGCGCTGTTTTCCCTGTCCGCATTGGCCGATATTGCGCCCGATTTTACGCTGCGCGCGCGCGCTCCGAAACCGTTTTTCGAAAAAATCTCCTCGCTCTACCGCAGAATCCACCCCGACCCGAAGCTTGAAATGCAGGCGGCGTTCGCGCTCATGCCCTTCGGGTATCCCGACTTCGGCGGAATCTCGAAGCGCGAAAACGCGGTAGTCTGCGGGTTCGCGACGGAGACCGAAAACCCCGTCTACGTCCTCGGATTCAAGTCGGACGGCAACTCGCGCATGGAAAAAACGCTCGCCGCGCGGAACATCAAACCCGTCAAAAAAGGCGGCTACACGTTCTTTTCGCTTCCGACCGACGCCGATGCGCGGTACATCGACGCGGCCTTCGGAGAGTTTTCAAAAGTCGGGCACTCGCTCGCGGAAATCGACGCGACCCCCGAAGCGTTCAACCGCCTTGCAAAAGGCGCGTTCGGTAAATACACCGCGGACATCGAAAGCGCGAACGTGAAAATCGACGCCGACGCGCGGACAATAAAACTCTGCGCAACCGTGAAGCTCAAAAAAGGCTCGCCGCTGTGCAATGCGGTAAACGAAGTGCGCCGCGTAAAGGAGGCGGAGGAAGCCGAATTCCTGCCGCGCGACGCCGAAATTTTCGCGATAACAAAGGCGCATCTCCCCGACGGAATTTTCGACACGCAGGCGGCAAGGGGCGTCCTGCCGCAAAGGCTTGCCGAACGCATAGATTCGCTCCGCTCGAAAACCGCGGGCACATACGCGGCGGCGGTCTACCTCGGCGGCACCCCGAAATCGCTGGGAATCGGCGCGACGGAAATGACGGAGCGCGAGCTTCTCGCCCTCGCGGAATCCGAACCCGAAGTTTCCGTCTTGGGGCTTAGCGCAAAAAACCGCGCCGAAAAAATCGGCGGCACCGCGTGCCTCGCAACAGAATGCCCCAACGGAAGCACCGTCTATTCGGCGGTCGTAAACGGGCTTTCAGTTTCGTCGGACGACAAAAACCTGTTTGCGGAAGCCGTCGCCAAAATCAAGTCGGCGCGCGGGCAGGCCTACCCACTGAAAAAATACGCGCGGGACGACTCCGACTTCGTGGCGGTACTCAACAACAACGCGCTCTTGAAGTCCATGCTCGGAAGAATCGGCGCAAGCCTTGACAAGGCGGCGTTCGAAAACACCGTTATTTCCGCCGACGTCGGCTTGGGGAAAATCGAAATCACGGCGTCGATTGACATAGACTCGCTCAACCTTTACTGCGACTTCCTGCGGCTTTCGAAAAATGGACGAACAAGGTAAAATAGCCTCCATAACGCTTTTCAGCGGCATCGACAGGGAGCTTTCGTACATCGCGCCCGACTCCGTCGAAGTCGGCTCGATGGTGCGCGTGCCCCTGCGCGGCGGCTCGGCGGCGGGGGTCGTCACAAAATTGACCGACGCAAAAGACTTCGACTCGTCGTGCTTCAAGCTCAAAAAAATCTACTCGAAAGTTCAGGACGAACCCGTGCTCACGCCCGACCTCGTGCAGCTCGCCCGCTGGATTCGCGACTACTACGGCTGCGGAATCCAAACCGTGCTCGAAACAATGATTCCCGCCGTCGTACGCGCGGGGAAGTCGGCACTCGAAGCCTTGGAGGTTGCGCCGCTCGCCCTCCCCGACGCCGACGCCCTCGAAAAGCTACGCCAACGCGCCCCCCAACAGGCGGCGGTTTGCGCGTTTCTTGCCGACAACCCCGAACCGCTTTTGAAAACCGCCCTCATGAAACTTTCGGGCGCGCCGTCTCAGGCGATTGACGCGCTCGCAAAAAAGGGAATTCTGGAAATCCGCAAGAGGGTCGTCCAACGCTCGGCATACGACGACGAGCTTTCGGGCGCGGAGGCGGTTTCCTCCGAGCCGCACAAGCTAAACGGCGAACAGCAGGCGGCGTTCGACGCAATAATCGCCGACACGAAATCGGGCGGATTCAAAACGCGCCTGCTCTACGGCGTGACGGGTTCGGGCAAAACGGAAGTGTACATGAGGGCAATGCGCGAAGTGCTCGACGCGGGGCGCTCGTGCATATTCCTCGTGCCCGAAATCGCGCTGACGCCGCAGACTGTGGGACGCCTCAGAAGCAGGCTCGGCGAATACCAGCTTGTGGTCTGGCACAGCAACCTTACCGACGGGCAGCGGCTCGACGCGTGGAGAATGCTCGCGTCGGGAAAGGCGAGAGTAGTTGTAGGGGCGCGGAGCTGCATTTTCGCGCCGCTCGAAAATATCGGGCTTATAATAGTTGACGAAGAGCACGACGGCGCGTACAAGCAGGACAAAAACCCGCGCTACAACGGCAGGGACGTCGCCGTTCTGCGGGCTAAAACCTGCGGCGCGGTCTGCGTCTTGGGCTCGGCGACGCCGTCGCTCGAAACGCTCAACAACGCAAAAACGGGCAAATACGAGCTGTCGAGAATTTCGAAGAGAATCGACGGCTGCAAGCTTCCGCTCGTGCACATAGCCGATATGAAGCGCGAAAAACCCGGCGCGTTGGTGTCGGGAATACTCCGCGAAAAGCTCGCCGACAGGCTCGACAAGGGCGAACAGACGATATTATTTTTAAACAGGCGCGGATACTCAAAGGTGTTCGAATGCCCCGATTGCGGATACGTCGAGGAATGCCCCCACTGTTCTGTCAGCATGACATGGCATAAGAGGGAAAATATAATAAAATGCCACATTTGCGGATATACTGCAAAAGCCCCCGACGCGTGCAAAAAATGCGGCTCGCCGAAGGCCAAATGGCGCGGGCACGGCACGCAGAAGCTCGAAGACGCAATCGCTGCGATGTTCCCGTCGGCGCGAATCGGGCGCATGGACAGGGACGCCATGAAGCGCAGGGACAACTACCGCAAGGTGCTCGGCGACTTCCGCACGGGCAGGCTCGACATACTCATAGGCACGCAGATGATTGCCAAGGGGCTTGACTTCCCGCGCGTCACGCTCGTTGGAATCGTAGACGCCGACATTTCGCTCCACATGCCCGACTTCCGCGCGGGCGAAAAAACCTACCAGCTTGTAGTGCAGGTCGCGGGTCGCGCCGGGCGCGGCGACGGCGAGGGCGAAGTCGTAATCCAGACAATGCAGCCCGAAGCCGCGCCGATTCAGTACGCCAAGCGCGACGACATGGAATCGTTTTTGGAGGAGGAGCTGGCGAACAGAAACGAGTATTCCTACCCGCCGTCGATGAGGCTTATCAGGCACATTTTCCGCTCTCGCAGCGAGCAGAAGCTCGAATTCTACACGGAGGAATGGGCGAAACGCGCGGTCGAGGAATTCGGCGACATATGCCAAGTGCGCGGCCCCGCCCCCGCCCCGCTCGAACGCAGCGAAGACTTTTATAGGTGGCACATCTGGTACTTCTGCAAGAGCGTAAAGCCCGTGGTTTCGGCAATCCGCAGGCTCAAAGACGACTTCAAATTCGACGAGGACGTAGAGGACGTTCTCGACGTAGACCCGATGTCGCTCATGTAGGCGCATTTTTTCGGGAATATTTGTTTGCGTTTTTGCGGCGGATTTTCAGATAATGCCGAAATGAAATTATTGTCCAAATTCGGCGGCTTTGCAAAACGCGAGCCGCTCGGTTGCTGTTTTGCGGCGGCGTTTTCGCTCGCGCTCGTGGGCGCGTTCGCGACGGCGTTCGCGTTCGTCTTCTACGCGGTCTTCGCGCCCGCGCTCATGCGCAACGCGGTGAAATCCGCAACAGGCTTCGACGCAACCGCCCAGCGCGTCTACGCAAATCTCTTCACGGGCTACTGCGAAATCGAAAACCTCTCAATCGACAACGGCGAAATCTACAACCTCGGCGACGCCCTGCCCGACAAAAATTTTATCACGGCGAAGAAAATCGAGATGGAGCTTTCGCCGCTCGCGCTCCTGCGCGGCAAACTGCGCGTCTCCGAATTCCGCGCCGACGTTCCGCACATCAACTGCATAAGGCTCAACAACTACACCTGCAACGTGGACGAATTTGTCGGCGGAATGAGGAAAATCACGGAAGCCGCCGCGGGGCTGTCGTTCTCGCTCCGCCTCGAAACCGCCCTGTACACCGACTGCTCCGCATCGGCGAAACCCATTTCAAAAAAACAAAATATCGACATGTCTTTCGAAAGAAACGGCGTCTCCGACACCGCAAAAATGCTCGGAGAACTGGCGGCTGCGTTCGACGCCGCCGACGCCATGTTCATTTCAAACGCACTCCTGAAACAATGAAAGCCGTAATACTTGCAAGCGGACGCGGTTCGAACGCGGAAACGCTTTTTTTGAAAACGCAAAACGGGGAGATTCCGAACACGGAATTTACCGAGCTAATCAGCGACAAACCCGACGCGCCCGCGCTGGGCGTAGCAAAAAAATTCGGGATAAAGTCGCGCTATATCGACACGCAAAAGGCGGGCGCAAGGTTCTCGCCCGACGGCGCGCAAAGCTACATTTCCGCAATCAGGGAATCGGGCGCGGAGCTTGTCGTGCTTGCGGGCTTCATGAAAATACTTCCGCCCGAATTCGTGGCGGCGTTTCCGTCGCGCATAATCAACCTGCACCCCAGCCTGCTGCCGTCGTTCAGGGGCAGGGACGCAATCAAGCAGGCATTCGACTTCGGCGTAAAAATCTACGGCTGCACCGTCCACTTCGTAAACGACGTGCTCGACGGCGGCGAAATCATCGCGCAAAAGGCGGTGGAAATCCCGCCCGAATACGACTTGGAAAAACTCGAAGAAAAAGTCCACGAAGCCGAGCACATTCTGCTTCCGCGGGTGGTGGCGGACATCGCACAGGGGAAAATCAAAATCGGATAGAAAATGCCGCTCGAAATCAAAGAGTATCAAGGCAAAAACCTGAGCTGTTTCAGGACGTTCAACCGCGTTCCGCGCTACGCGGAAATCGGCTCGGCAGACGACGCGGCGGAGGCGTTCGAATACGCGGCGAAAAACGGGCTGAAAGCCTTTGTGCTCGGCGGCGGCTCGAACGTGTTTTTCAGGCGCACAAACATAAAATCTTTTGTGATGAAAAATGCGCTGCCCAAGAAAATCGAGAATCTCGGCGGCGGACGCTACGAGGTTTCGTCGTCGGTGCGCATGCTCGAAATGCTCAAAACCGCGTACGCCGACGGGCGCGACGCCTGCTATTACTTGGCGAGCGCGCCGTGCGAAGTGGGCGGGGCAATCGCGATGAATGCGGGCACCGGCCCGCGCGAGGGACGCGCGATTTTCGACTTCGTGGAGTCGGTAAAATTCGTCCGCAACGGAAAAGTCGAGGAGCGGAAAGCATGCGAAATAGAGCACTCGCACCGCCGCACGGAGCTTTCCGAAAACGCCTTTATACTCTCGGCAATCTTCAATTTCCCGAAAGCGGAAATCGCCGCCGACCCGATAAAGGCACGCCTCGACTGGGCGAGGGAAAATCAGGATTTGTCCGTTCCGAACTGCGGGTCGCTCTGCAACAAATACGACGCGCGGATTATGAAATTCACCCGCGCCCTATTCTCGCCCCTCCCCGCGGGAATGAGCAAAAAAAAGCTCAACTGGACTTACAACAAGGCGGACAACCCCGTTTTTCTCGGGGCGTTTTTGTTCGTGCTGAAAGCCCTGCACAGGCTCTTCG
>JAJXPD010000061.1:5204-11175 GCA_021641325.1 Opitutales bacterium | reverse complement strand
CCTCCCTCCGCTTTTGTCAAGATAGCCCGCCTCCTCCGCCCGATTTTCCGACTTTTCGCGCAAAAAGCGGAAATTTTTTGAAAAATGGGGTTGTAAAATGCCCGTAAAACTTCAATCTTGTCGGATTGATTTATTAAACAGGAAACGCAATGCTTACGGAATTTAAAAGTCAGATTATCGCCGATGTCGGAATCAGCATGGGCGACGAAGGTAAGGGACGCCTCGTCTACGAAGTCATAGACGAACTCAAATCGAAAACGGGACGGAAAAATATCGCCGCCATCGTAATCAAAGTAAACGGCGGCGCAAATTCGGGACACACCGCCGGCGGCGTCAAACTCAACCTCCTCCCCGCGGGCGTGATAGAAAACGACGTCGAAACGCTGGCAATCGGCGCGGGCGTTGTTGCCGACCCCCGCAAATTCATCTGGGAGGGCGCGCCGCTCGAAAAACGCGGATACAAAATTTTCGACAGACTCGTAATCGACGAACGCACAATGATGTCCGACCTCGGACACAGACTTCTCGACCTCGCGTGGGAAGACTACCGCGTAAACGTCCTCAAAGACGAGCCGCGCGGCTCGACGGGCAGGGGCATCACGCCGTCCTACGCCGACGAAGTCAGCCAGTTCCAAATTTGCTACGCCGAATTTCTCGGACACAAAGAAGACTTTGCCCGCAAACTTTCCGCAAAACTCACCCGCGCCTGCGACACAATAAAATACGTCTGCAAAGTGTCGCCCGAAAAGTGGGCGCAGTTCTTCGAAAAGCTCACAAACGCGGAACTTAGGGCAAACGCCGACGCTATCAAAGACGGCGTGTTTGCGGAGTCGGACTTCGACTTCAAAAAATTCATGGGCGCAAACCCCTTCGAAATCAATATCGACGCGGTTGTGGAAGAATATTGGTCGGCTGGACGGAAACTTGCAAAGAACATCGGCGACGTGCGCGAAATCTGCCTGAAAGCGCTGTCGGAGGGCAGGTATATCGTCGGCGAATACGGGCAGTCGTACTGGCTCGACAAACGCCACGGCTTTGCGCCCAATGTAACGGCTTCGCACACGGGCGTTCCCGAATTTTTCGAAAGCGCGTGCATTCCGCTCCGCGCAGTCCACACGCTCGGCTGCTGCAAGGCTTACGACACGAAAGTAGGCACGCACGTCTTCCTCACGCAAATGGACGACGCCCACCCGCTTGCCCAAAAGCTCAAAAAGCTCGAATACGGCACAAGCACCGGCCGCCAGCGCATGGTCGGCTGGTTCGACGCCGTCGAAAAGGGCGACGCGCTCCGCTACGGCGGCTACGAAGACATCGTAATAAACAAGCTCGACGCGCTGTCGTACTCCGGCGATTGGAACGGCGACCTGCTTGTGTGCACTTCGTATGTGGACGACTCCACGGGCGAAGTATACCACGGCGTTCCGCGCTGCGACGCGCTCCGCAAAAAACTGCGCCCCGTGTACGCAAAACTTGCGGGCTGGAGCGAAGACATTTCGAAAGTCCGCTCGTTTGCCGACCTCCCCGAAAACGCGAAAAAATACGTCGCGTTCTGCCTGAAAAGCGTCGTGGAAGTCGCGTCGAAGTCGGGCTTAAACAACAAGCCGAATTTGCGATATATCGGTGTCGGGCCGATGCAGTCCCAAATCATAAGAGACATACCTTCGACCGACGAACTTCTAAAACTCGTATAACACGCACACACTTGCGCCGCCGCTCCGCAAAACGCGCGGCGCGCGCGGAATCGTAAAATGGCTACGGAATATAAATGCGACATATGCGGCAAGCCCGCAACATTCCACATCACCAAAATCGTAAACGGTAAAAAGGTGAAGGTGCATTTGTGCTCCGAGTGCGCTGAAAAGGCGTCGCTCGACGCCGCAAATCTGCCGCTCGACCTTTTCCCGAAATTGAAGGAACTGGAAGAGAAAATAGTGTCGGCAAAGGCGGCAAACCCGGATTCGTGCCCGACTTGCGGGGCGTCGCTTTCGGAAATCGAAAAGGGCGCGAGGTTCTCGTGTCCCGACTGCTACGTCGCGCTGGGCAACAGGCTCTTCGAGCTTTTCGCCCAAATGCACGCAGCGACGGAGCACAAGGGCAAGACGCCGAAAACGCACGGCGCAAACTGCTTTGCGTCGATAGACAACTCCAAAAAACTGCGCGATTTCGAGGAAATCGCGGGCGGCGAGCTGTTCGACGAAACGCTCGAAAACACGCTCGACGCGTTCCTGTCGGAAACGCAGCCCGTAAAGCTCAACGCCGAGGTTGTGGAGGATTCGCAGCCCGACGCCCAGCCCGCGGAGGAGACTCCCGGACTCTTGCAGAAAATGCTCGACGAAGCCGTCGCCGAGGAGCGGTACGAAGACGCCGCCGACCTGCGCGACAAGCTCAAAAAACTGTCCGAAAAGAACAAATAATGGTCTTGAAAATCCACAGAAAAAACTCCGCAATCGTGATGACTTCGCGCATAAGGCTTGCGCGGAACTTGGCGCACACGCGCTTCTCGAACGCGGCGTCTTGCGGGGAGCTTGCAGAGGTGTTCGAAAAATGCGCCGACGCGCTCTCAAAGACGGGGAAATTCAAGGGCGGCAGGCTCGTAAAGATGTCCGAAATCTCCGACTTCGGAAAGAGCATGCTCGTCGAGGAACGCCACGCAACCCGCGAACTCGCGGGCGCAACCGAAAACGCGGGCGTGTACATTTCAAAAGACGGCGCGGCAAGCGCAATGATTAACGAGGAAGACCACCTCCGCATTCAGGCTGTCGCAAAGGGGCAGCGGCTCAACGCGCTGTGGCGCACGGTAAATTCCATAGACGACGCCGTCGAGGAGCGGCTCGAATACGCGTTCAGCTCCAACTTCGGCTACCTCACGGCGTGCCCGACAAACGTCGGAACGGGAATGCGGGCGTCGGTCATGTTGCACCTTCCCGCGCTTTCGCTCGGCGGCCAGATAGAGAAAATAGTGCGCGGGCTTAACCAGCTGGGAATGGTAGTCAGGGGCGCGAACGGCGAAGGCAGCGACTCTTACGGGGCGTTCTTCCAGCTGTCGAACCAGCAGACGCTTGGAATTTCCGAAGAGGAAATCATAGCAAAAATCGCAAAATTTACCGACAAGCTCGTCGAGTTCGAAACAAACGCGCGGCTGAAAACGATGCAACAAACGCCCGTTGTGATTGTCGATAAGATAGCGCGGTCGGTCGCGATATTGAAAAACTGCAAACTTATAGACACAGCCGAGGCGGTCTCGCTGCTTTCGAACATTCGCATGGCGGCGGACATGGGCTTCTGCAAGTCGGCGGGAGACGTCATAGAAGATGTCGACAACGCAATTCTCGACATTCAGCCCGCGCATTTGCAGGACAAATTCAATATCAGGGAATCCGAGGCGTCCGAGCGCGACGCGGTGAGGGCGGCGTATCTTAACACGTTCGCTGCGGGACTTCCCGAATTCGCCGCAAAATAAGTTAATATCGGCATGTTGCGTCCGATAAACAACGCGCAACACGGAAGGAATTATCATAAAATGCAGCACTTTACACCGAGAGCCCAACAGGTAATAACGCTGGCGCGCAAAGAAGCGGCGCGTCTGGGGCACAACTACATAGGCACGGAACACATCTTGCTCGGCATAATCCGCTTGGGGCAGGGGGTTGCCGTGAACGTCCTGCGCAAAATGGGGATAAACCTCGAAAACGTGAGCGCGGAAATCATGCGCCAAGTCGGCGGGGGAGATGCCATGATGCAGGCGGCAAACGACCTCAAATACACACAGAGAGTGCAGAAAGTGCTCTCGCTGGCGTCGAACGAGGCGGGCAGACTCAACCACAACTATATAGGCACGGAACACATTTTGCTTGGGCTTCTTCGCGAGGGCGAGGGAGTCGCGGCGGAAGTTTTGCGCAAGCTGGGCGTGAATATCGACGCCTGCCGCAACCAGATTCTTGCCGAGCTAGACCCAAAGTTTGTGGGCGACACTCCCGACGACCCCGACTCCGACATTCCCCAGTCCGAGGGTGGCGAACGCTCCGAACACGGCAAACAGAGCGCGCTTAAAGCGTTCGGTCGCGACCTCACCGAACTTGCCCGCAACGGCAAGCTCGACCCCGTCGTGGGACGCGCAAACGAAATCATGCGCGTAATTCAAATTCTGTGCCGCCGCACAAAGAACAACCCGGTTCTCGTGGGAGAGGCGGGCGTCGGCAAAACCGCGATAGTCGAGGGCTTGGCGCAGGAAATCGCAAAAGGCGAAGTCCCCGAACTGATTGCCTCAAAACGCGTAATCACGCTCGACATGGCTCTGATGGTCGCGGGCACAAAATACCGCGGACAGTTCGAAGAGCGAATCAAGGCGGTCATGGACGAAATCGAAAAGGCGGGCGACGTCATTCTTTTCATCGACGAACTCCACACGATAGTCGGCGCGGGCGCGGCGGAGGGCGCAATGGACGCCTCCAACATCTTCAAGCCCGCGCTCTCGCGGGGGTCGTTGCAGTGCATAGGCGCAACGACTATCGCAGAATACCGCAAGTTTATCGAAAAGGACAGCGCGCTCGACAGGCGTTTCCAGAGTGTCAAAGTCGAAGAACCGTCGCGCGACGACGCCGTTCTGATTCTCAAAGGCCTGCGCGGCAACTACGAAAAACACCACCACTGCGTGTACTCCGACGCCGCGCTCGAAGCCGCCGTAAAACTCTCCGAACGCTACATCACAAGCAGGTTTTTGCCCGACAAGGCAATCGACGTAATCGACGAGGCAGGCTCCCGCGCGAGAATCAAAACGCTCGAACGCCCGCAGGAGGTGCTCGACATCAACGCGAAAATCGCCGATACGGAAAAGGCGAAGGAGGACGCAATCCGCGACCAACGCTACGAGGACGCCGCAAAACTGCGAGACGCCGAAAAATCGCTCTCGCGCGAGCGCGACGAAATCGTCAAAAACTGGAAGAAGTCGCTCGAAGACAAGCGCGTGGAAGTCGTCGAGGACGACATCTACGCGGTGGTTTCGACGTGGACGGGCATTCCGCTTTCGCGCATGGAAAAAGAGGAGAGCAAAAAACTGCTCGAACTCGAAGACCGCCTGCGCGCACGCGTCGTGGGGCAGGAGGAGGCTACGTCGGTTATCGCCCGCGCCCTCAGACGCTCCCGCGCCGCGCTTAAAGATCCGAAACGCCCGATAGGCTCGTTTCTGTTCTTGGGTCCGACGGGCGTCGGGAAAACGTATTTGGCAAAGATGCTCGCCGAACAGATGTTCGGCAGGCAGGAGGCTCTCATTCAAATCGACATGTCCGAGTATATGGAAAAATACTCGGTCTCGCGGCTAATCGGCTCGCCCCCCGGATACGTCGGGCACGAAGACGGCGGACAGCTCACCGAGCAGGTTCGCAGACGTCCGTATAGCGTAATCCTCTTCGACGAAATCGAAAAGGCGCACCCCGACGTCGTGCAGATTCTCCTGCAAGTCTTGGAGGACGGCAGACTCACCGACAGCCTCGGCAGAACGGTCGATTTCCGCAATACGATTATAATTCTTACAAGCAACGTCGGTGCGAACATTCTGCAAAAGAACCCGTCGATGGGCTTCGGTGCGGCGGGCTTCGACGACGATTACGACAAGCTCAAAGAGAAAGTCATGGACGAAATGAAAAAATCGTTCCGCCCCGAATTTCTCAACCGCATAAACGACATCGTCCTCTTCCGCATGCTCACAAAGGCGGACATGGAAAAAATCGTAGGTCTCGAGCTTGACAAACTCCGCGCAAGACTCGCCGAAAAGGGAATGTCGCTTGTTCTCGACAAGCCCGCGACGGACTTCCTCATATCGAAAGGGTGGGACGAAAAGTACGGAGCGCGGCCGCTCAAACGCGCAATCGAACGCGAGCTTGAAGACGCCCTTGCCGAGGAAATCCTGCGCGGAACAATCACCGACGCTGGCGAAATTTTCGCAACGCTCGCCGACGGCGGCAAACATATCGCA
>JAJXPD010000061.1:3682-5194 GCA_021641325.1 Opitutales bacterium | reverse complement strand
CGCATTCTCGCAGAAAAAGAAACCGTGTAAAAAGGCGTAGTTTAAAAATTTCCGCAATCCGCAGGCATTCGGCTTGCGGATTTTTTTTTGCGCCCGCGCGTCGAAAGCCGCGCCCATTTTTTGCGCCACCGCGCGGCATTTTGCTTGCGCGGCGCGTCGGAACCCGTAGGATAGGCGGCTTAATTTCTTTCAGAAAAAATTATGAAACCTAAAAAAGTCGGAATACTCACGGCGGGCGGACTCGCGCCCTGCCTGTCAAGCGCAATCGGCGGTCTGATTGAACGTTATACGGAAATCGACCCCTCCATCGAAATCATATGCTACATCAACGGCTACAAGGGGCTGTTGCTCGGCGATAGCATCAAGGTAGACGCAAAAATGCGCGAACAGGCGCACTTGCTCCACCTCTACGGCGGCTCGCCCATCGGCAACTCGCGCGTGAAGCTTACAAACGTTAAGGACTGCGTAAAGCGCGGCCTCGTCAAAGAAGGTCAGGACCCGCAGAAAGTTGCGGCAGACCAGCTCGTCAAGGACGGCGTAGACATTCTCCACACAAGCGGCGGAGACGATACCAACACTGCGGCTGCCGACTTGGCTAAATTCCTTAAAGAAAATAACTACGAACTCACCGTCATCGGGCTTCCCAAGACGATTGACAACGACGTCTATCCCATTCGCCAGAGCCTCGGCGCGTGGACGGCGGCGGAAGAGGGCGCAAAGTTCTTCAAGAACGTCGTCGGCGAATGCGGCGCAAACCCGCGCATGCTTATTATCCACGAAGTAATGGGGCGCAACTGCGGCTGGCTTACTGCGGCGACTGCGGCGAAATACCGCGAAATGCTCAACCGCGGCGAATACGCCGACGGTCTCGGACTCACAAAAGCGCGCCGCGACGTCCACGCAGTGTTCATTCCCGAAATGGAAATCGACATCGCCAAGGAAGCGAAACGCCTCAAAGAAGTCATGGACAAGAACGACTGCGTAAACATCTTTATCTCCGAGGGCGCGGGCGTTAAGACGATTGTCGCCGAAATGGAGACAAAGGGCGAGGAGGTTCCCCGCGACGCTTTCGGACACGTCAAGCTCGACGCCGTAAACCCCGGCAAATGGTTCGGCAAACAGTTCGCCGAAATGATTGGCGCGGAAAAGGTGATGGTTCAGAAGAGCGGCTATTTTGCCCGCGCGGCTGCGGCAAACGCCGACGACCTGCGCCTCATCAAGAGCTGCACCGACCTCGCTGTAGAATGCGCAATGCGCAGGGAAAGCGGCGTAATCGGGCACGACGAAAACAACGGCAACGTCCTCCGCGCTTGTGAATTTGAGCGTATCAAAGGCGGAAAACCGTTCGATACGAAGCAGGCTTGGTTTGTCGAATTGCTGAAAGCAATCGGACAGGCGTAGCCTCAAAAAGGGGCAGCACGCGAAGCGGGTAGCCCCAATTTGAGATAGAGGTGGAAAGCCTCAAAAAGGGGCAGCACGCGAAGCGGGTAGCCCCAATTTGAGATAGAGGTG
>JAJXPD010000061.1:0-3582 GCA_021641325.1 Opitutales bacterium | reverse complement strand
ATAGAGGTGGAAAACCTCAAAAAGGGGCAGCACGCGAAGCGGGTTGTCCCAATTTTTGAGAAGAGCGGGAAACCGCGCAAAATGAGGTGGAAAACGCTTAAAAAAACGCTTATCGGTTTTTATCAAAAGAGAAATCTCGTTCATGAGATTTCTCTTTTTTGTTGTAAAATGCCGCTCTCTGTTGCTTGCGCCTGACGATACTAAAAAGCGGCACGGCATTTTTGCCGTGCCGCTTGCTTATGAAAATTGCGGAGGAGCTTAGTGCCAGTTGCGGTCGTTTTGCGCTCCGCTACCGTACGCGCCCTTTGCTTCGAAGCGCATTTTGTAGACTTCTTCGGAAAACTTTTTGAAGGTTTCCGCAAGCTTGTAGTGCGGGGTGTCGGCCATGTCGACAAGCCCGATTCCGCTGTCGGCTTTGTCGTACCTGCCGGTCGCGGGAAGGTCGAACCACGCGAACCAGTCTATGCCCGCAACGGCGGGGTTGTGCGCCGCGCTCCGCATGAATTCGAGCGTGCACCGCGCCTGATTTTCCGCGGTTTCGACGGGAACCATCGTTATGCCGAACGTGCCCCCGTCGTAGGGCGTGAAGTGGTATTCGCCGATGAGAATCGGCCGGTCTTTCGAGCCTGCGGGCAGGGCGAGGTTCGAGATATTGTAGCGGTAGATGTTGGCTGTAACGACTTCGCAGTAGTCGGCCGAAATCATCGCGGCGTATTCCCACGCCGAGCCGTATGTTCCGAAGCTGCACCCCAAGTACATAGCGTCTTTGTCGATGTTCTTGATTGCATCGCGGCAGACTTTGAAATATTGGCGCGTGTAGAGTTCTTCGAAGTCGTACAAATCGACAATGCCTTTTTCGGTGGTCGGGAAGAAGTTTTTTGTTTTGAGGAATCCGGCTTTCGATTCGTACTTTGAGCCCCACGCGTCGTTCAGGTCTCGGAGCGTTTTGTATTTTTTTTCGAGCATTTGCCAGAACGCGATTTTCGCGCTCTGCGTTTCTCCGCACGAGAGCACGCCTTTCGAAATTTCGGCGCGCTTTTCGACCCACGGCAGCTCGCCGTCTACGAACACGCCGAAGCAGTACGCGCTCTTTATGTATGGGGCGCATTCGGCGAGCCGCTCGCGCACGGATTTTTCGAACTTCGGCGAGAACCAGTCGGGCGGCAGCTGCCACCAGCCGTGGAGCTTGTAGTCGCCGTCAATCAACTCTTCTGGCGCGGAGTAAACCGTAACGGTGTAGGGCACTTTCGCCTTTTCGAGAAGCGGGTACTCGCTCAAATGCCCGCCGAGGTTTACGCCGAAAAGCTTTGCGCGCCGCGCCAAGATTTTTGCGAGAAAGTCGGCGTCGGGGTTGCCGTATTTTATGTCGATATTTCGGGCGTAGTAGTTGAAGCTTTTTGCGGGCTTGCCCTGAAAGTACGAGCGTTTGAAAGGCGCGGTTGCAAGCGTGTACTTTTCGCCGACGGGTTTTTCGAAGAATTTTTCGCGCCCTTCAATGGGCGTTGACGGCGTGCGCTTTTCGCAGTCGCGCCCGTCGAGTTTCGGCGGATTCAGACTCCACCCGAAGCCCGCTTTGCACGCGCCCACCGCAAAGAACGGATTGCCGTCGGGCGTGATGAACCACCATTTGCCGTCGATTTTCTGCGTCCTGAATTTGCCCGTCGCCGCGAATTTTTTGTCGGGCGAGACAAAGCCGAAATACTTGTCGCGGTCGGGGCGCGAGTCGGGCAGAGCGTCGGCGAGCGTTTTCTCCCGCGAAGCCTGCGCCTTCAAGTCGGCGTCGGAGTGAACCTTGTCGGTCCAGTCGCGGTGCTTGTACTGCCCGTATTTGTCGATGAACGGGAAAAATTCGGCTTCCGACATCGACAGAATTTTGTCGTCCGCTTTCAGATAGTAGTTCTTGAACGGATTGCTGCGGCACGACGCGAACACTTTTGCATTGTGCACCGCCCAGTCGCTTTTCGCGGGGGCGTTGAAGCCGCGTACTTTAACGTTGTCGAACACGGCGCGCCCGCCCGCAGACACGCAAACGCGCAGAGTGCACTTTTGCCCCGCGCGTCCGTGGAAGAGCGCCTTGAACGTTTCGATGTCGCCGTCGTTGTGCAGAAAAAACGGGCGTTCGCTGCGGAAGTCGGTGTACTTCCCGTTCCGGTCGATAAAGCCGACTTGCGGCGCGCCTTTCGCGCCGTTGAGCGTTTTGTAGTTGAACGAGACTTCGAAGACGTTGAATTTGTCGCTCGACACTTCGAACGCGGTCTCGTCTTTGCCGTTGGCGGCGTCGCACAAAAGCGAGCGCGAGCCGCCGATGGCTTCGTCTTTCGCGTCGGTTATGCGCGATTGCGCCCCGATTTCGAGCGTCGGTTTTGCCCCTTCAAAATCTTCGTTTGCAATGTAGCTTTGCGCCGGCGCGACCGCCGAGGCGATTCCCATTGCGATAAATCCGAATGCTGTTTTTTTCATTTTTTTTCAAAAGTTGCGTTTTGTTTAAAAATCCGAATTTTTGATTTTATCCGCCGATTCACGCGCGGATTTCGCAAGTTTTAACAGTTCGGCGAAGTTCATTTTCAACTCGCCCCTGTACCAGTTTTTCCACCCGCCCTCGGTGTTGATTTCCTTTGCGCGGTCGTAGTATCCGAATGCCTCCAAGGCCTTGTCAAGCTCAGCCTGCGCGGCGGCGCAGTCGCGTTTTGAGAGCGCGATGACTGAGGAGGTCGAATGCTTGTAGATGTCGGAGCACGCCCGCATTATCAGCGCGTGTGAAAGCAGGTTTGTCCGCAGGAATTTCCGCGACGGTTCTTGCAGGCTTGGAAGCGATTTTTCGATTTCCGCAACCGCGTTTTCGAAATTTGCCGATTGCTTCGAGATGTGCGCAATCCTTTCGGGGAATGTTCCCTTTTCGAAGTGCATGTCGGAGAGAAATTGCCGCCAGATTCGCTCCGTTTCAGGGTCGCGGTTTTTCACTTTGCCCGTGTCGGTTTTGACTCTTTCGACAAAGCTATTAAAGCTTTTTTTAGATTTCGCCGCGTTTTTTATCAGCGTGAAGTTTTGGATAATCCCCTTTTGCGCCGTGCCGTTTTTGTCGAAAAGTGTAAACTGCGCCGCGAGCAGTTCCGCCGCGCACGCAAATAATCCCGCAAGCAAAAGACATTTCTTCATGCGCAAGACTCTATTTTGAGGGGCGTAATTGTCAACCGCAAATCTCGCCTCAATCGAATGCGGCGGGGCGGGCGCTTAGTCCCACGGAAGTTTTACGCCGCTTAGCGGGCGGAGATTCGACGTGTCAACAGGGACAAGGATTTTCCCCCTGTTCAGAATGTCCCGAGGGTCGAAGATTTTTTTTATTGAGCGCATCAGTTCAAGCTCGGTCGGCGTGTGCTGTTTGGACATGTATTTCGACTTCAAAAAGCCCATTCCGTGTTCGCCCGACACCGCGCCGCCCACTTCCACAGCCCTTGAAATAGCCTTGTCCATCGCCGCGAGCGCGCGGGCGCGTCCCGTCGGATCCGACGATTTGTACATGAAGTGGATATGGTAGTTGCCGTCGCCCGCGTGTCCGAATACGGGGGTTGCGAGCTTGTATTC
>JAJXPD010000060.1:9494-11229 GCA_021641325.1 Opitutales bacterium | reverse complement strand
TAAAACGCCCTGACGGAAAGGGATTCGGCGGTGTGCTCTTCGCCTCCAAAAACAACGCAAACGCCGCAAAAAAAATCACAGTGGATAGAAAAATCGCGGGCAAGTTCATCTACATTTTGCACACTTCGGTGCGCTCCTCCAAATCGGAGCCGCCCACCGCAAAAGTGAACATGAAACTCTACGACGGCACGGAGGCTTCGTACACGCTCAGACGCTACCGCGACACTTGGTTCTTCGACGATTCGGGCGAAATCAACAACAACGCGCGTCCCGTGTTCTACGCCAAGCCCGACAAGAAGCTGGGCGCGGTGTATCTCTCGCGGATAGATATGCCCGACGGCGCGGCGTTGAAGTCTCTCGAAATAGAAACCGAGCGCGGCGACGCCTTCCTGCTCTTGGGTATTGCCGTGGGAGACAAGCAGGTTGCTAAATTCAATATCGAGCCGTTCGACAAAAAGGAATGGGTCGCCGTTGACATTCCCGAAGACATCTACGTTCGCGAAGGCTCGGCTCTCGACCAGTCGCGCTTCTTCGACTCCGCCCCTGCGGGAACTTACGGCAGGGTGATTCTGTCGGAGCGCGGCACGCTCGCGTTCGAAAAGACGCCCGAAAAGGACGTCCGCTTCAAGGGCTTTTCGGAGTATTCGCTGTCGCACTTCCTGAAATTCCCGCAGGAAAAGCGCACGGAGGAAATCAAGCGCTACGCAAAGTCTTTCAAAACCCACGGCTACAACTTCGCGAGGATTTCGTTCGAAATTTTGCGCGACGACATGTCCGACATCGAGCGCGAAGCCCTCTACGACACCGCCGACAGGCTTCTCTACGAGCTTAAAAAGAACGGCGTCTACGTGCACCTCACCCTCACTTGGTACAAAATGGGGCTGAAAGACTACGACTTCCATATCCGCGACGACGTAAAGCTCCGCGCCGTCTTCGGCGAGCCGAAAGTCCGCGCGCAGTGGGCGAAAAACGCAACGTACGTCCTCAACCACTTCAATCCCTACACGGGCATGCGCTGGAAGGACGACCCCATGTTCGTCTGCGCCGAGTACTACAACGAGCTTGCCATCTGTTATAGCCGCATGGACGAATCGCGCAAGTTCCACCCCAACGACAAAATTCTGCCCGAAACCCGCGCGTTCGTCATGGACAAGTGGCGCGGCTGGCTCGAAAAACGCTACAAGGGCGACATCTCCGCGCTCAACGCCGCGTGGGACAAAATCTTTTCGAAAAAGGGCAAATTCGCCTACAAGAGCTTCGCCGAAGTTCCGTGCATTGTCGCGGGAAACGACGACTGGGAGCGCTGCTGTTGGGACTTCATGGCGGACTTTGTCGCGTTCGCCGAAAAGACCGTAGACGCAACGGGCTACAAGGGGCTTAAAGTTCAGAACAATCTCGGCCCGAACGTCTATGGAACGTATATCCGCAGCAAGACGACCGACTATGTAATCGCCAACACATACTTCGCCCACCCGTCGAGCTTCGACATAAACAACGCCTCGTGCTATCAGGGCAATCCGCTCCAATCGGGCGCGGGATATTGGCGCGGAATCGCCGCAATGAAAATTAACAACCGTCCGTTTTTTGTGACCGAATATAACCACTGCTATTGGAACACGTTCCGCTATGTTATGCCCGCGATGTTCGCGCCGCTCTCGGCGTTCCAGAACTTTTCGGGGCTTACGATACACTCCGACGCCGTGCCGTACGCGCAGCGTTGGAGCAGGACGATGGG
>JAJXPD010000060.1:0-9484 GCA_021641325.1 Opitutales bacterium | reverse complement strand
CACAGGCGAACGAGCTTGTTTCGTCGGCGGCGTTCATACGCGGCGACGTGCAGCCCGCGCGGCACAGAATAGACATCGCGGTTTCGGACGACTTCCTCCAAAACAACACGCGCTCCGTCCGCGCGTTCAACAGCTCGCAGACGCAGTACATGCTGCTCACGGGCTTCGGGGCGGCGTTCGGCGGCGACGTTCCGAAGGCGGTCAAGGGCGTGAAGTTCCGCCCCGCCGACATGACTCTCAGCCCCGTCGGCAGCTCCGAAATCGTCTCCGAGGCGTGGTACCACAGCGTCAAGGACGGCGGCGGCGCGTTCGACCTCGAAAAATTCGTGTCAACCATGCGCGAAAAGGGCATTCTGCCGCCAGACAACATCACGGACGCAAAGCGCGGAATTTTGCAGTCCGACACGGGCGAAATCACCGTGGACATGAAAAAGTGCTCGATGAAAGTCTCAACGCCGCGCACGGAAATCGCGGCAATGCAATCCCCGACGGAAACGCGGCTGGGCGCGCTTAAAATCGTTTCGGCGGACGTTCCGTCGTCAATCGGCGTGGTGTCGCTCGACGGCGCGAAGATTTCGGACAGCTCGCGGCTGATGTTCATGTTCATCACCCGCGAGGGCAACACCGACATGGTGCTTTCGTACGACAAAACCGCGTCTGCGTACGGCGGGCGCGTCCCGATGGTGATGAAAAAGGGAACGGTTCGCGCCGAGCTGCGCCTCGACCCGCGCTCGCGCTACGAGGTCTATCCCGTCGCGCTCAACGGCGAACGCCGCGCGAAGATTCCGTTCGAATTTTCGGGGGGCGTGATGAAAATCGCAATCGACAATTCCAAGCTCCCGAACGGCGCGACGCCGTTCTTCGAAATCGTCAAGGTGAAATAGAATCCTCCCGCGCCGGTTTTTTCGTGCGGAAATTTTATAACGAAACGGAAAAATAAACACGGCGCGGAAATTTCCGCGGAAAGCGGTTTTCGGAGAGCAAGCGTCCGACTGCCGCAAAACGCTTCGGCGCGGGGCTTCCCGCGCCATACTTTTGTTGACAAAACGTGCCGCCGATTTTTCAATGTTTTGCATGAAAAAATTTGCGGTGTTTTTGTTTGCGGCGTCGGCGTTTCGCGTTGCCGACGCGCAGGTTGTGGCGGGGTCGAGCTTCTTCGACCAAATAGTGTCGGACTGGCACGCGGGGGCTACCCTCGACGTCTCGCAGTCGTCGGCTCTCTCCTCCGACCTCCACGACGACGGCGACGGCCGCCTCGGCTCGTATTCCACGACCGCCGCGCTGAAATTTCAGGGAGTGCGCAACAGGCACGCGTTCGACGTGTCTTTCGGCTACTCGCATTCGTACTACGATTTTTCCGCGGTCTCGCCGTTTTCCGACGTAAACACGCTTTCGGCAAACGCGTTTTATTCTTGCGGACTCGGCGGAAGGTGGAGCGCGTTCGGCGTGGCGCACGGCTCGCTTTCGTCGGAGTCGGGCGCGGGGCTGTCGGACGGCGGCAGGCTTGTGTTGGGCGGCGGCGCGGGCTACGCAATTTCGGAGAGCCTAAGCTTCGGCTTGGGCGTTGCTGCGGTCTCGCGCATGGACAACGAGTGGCTGCCCCTGCCGTGCGGCTATTTGAAGTGGCAAATCGACGAGCGTTGGAGTCTGCGCGCGTTCGACGGCGTTGCCGTAATCTTCGACGCATTCGGCGACGGCTCGCTTCTGTTCAACGCCTCGTGCGAATACACAAACGCGAATATCCGCCTGACGAAATCGGCTGGCGGGGTAAAGCGTTCCGTTTCCGACAACACCGTCAACATGGTTTTCGGAGCCACATACAATTTCGGCGGCTACTTCTATGTGTCGGGTTCTGTCGGCGCGAACGTCTACCGCAGGCTGGTTTTCAGATACGGCGGACATTCGGCGGAGGAGTTTTCGGCGGACATCGCTCCCGTGTTTTTTCTCCACGCAGGGTGCAAGTTTTAGTAAAATGCGGACTTTCAATCGGCGGCACGCGGCGCGTTTCCGCTTTTTTTCGCGTAAATTCGAGTGCGGCACAAAAATTTTGTTAAAATTGCAAAAAAACACCAAGTTTTTCCAAAATAACACTTGACTTTTGTTGGAATTTTTTAGATTTTAAACGCCAGAAATGCGAAAGATTCGATTTTGCTGCGATTAATCGGGTTTATGCGCATACTCCGAGAAATCGGAGTTTCAATTTTCTTCTCATAATAATCCCATAAAAACAGGCGCACAAGGCAATGGACTTGTGCGCCTTTCTTTTGCTTTTTCGCGTCGGCGTTTGTCGGTAGTTGTGGCATTTTGCTCTGCGCGTTTGCCTCTGTCTGCGCGGCGGTTCTTGTTTTGCGCGTGTGTTGCGGGAGCTTAAAACACGCCGCTATATGCGGCGGCGCGTTTTGTGTTATGGGGATTGCATCGGCGCATGCGGCGTGTGCGTTTGTTTGCGTTTTTTTTGCGGCGGCAAATTTTAAGGGCATTGCGCGGGGGGGTGCCGAATGCGCTTGTTGGTACGTCGGCTTGCGCTTGCTTAGTGCGGCGCGTTTTTTCGGGCAAATATTTCAACGCGTTCGGGAAAATGTTTTTTGCGATTGAATGCGCTTTTGAATTTTGGCGACGAATGATTGCCAGATTTTCGTCGATTGGGAATTTTGCGAGAGTGATTATTTTTCCGCTTCGGTATAATTTTTCCGCATGCTGAATTTGTCTTCCGAAGTAGGGAATTGCGCCGCCTATCTGTTTGAGCCGCGCTCGCAGATTTTCAGAAGCGTGTATCCCTCGGAGTCGCCGACGCTTTTGTTTTCGACGTACACCGCGCCCGCCGTCGAGCTTGCCTCCGCCTTGCGCCCCTCGACGGCGTTTTCGGAGCGGTTGTAAATTTTCTTAACGTTTTCGGAAAAATATTTTGCGGTATCGGGCGACGCGTAAAAGGCGCAGAGGTAGTATTCCGCCGCGCCGCGCCGCGCGCGGATTTCTATTTTGAGCAGTCCGCATTTGTAGTCGGCGAACTTGGAGGGGATATCCCTTGCGCCGCGCTCGGAAAGTTCGGTTTGGTTTTTCACCCACACTATGCCGTCGGAGACGCTGCCGATTTCGCCGCGCAGGGCGCGGTAGAGCGTGTCGTCGTAGTCTTTGTTTTCGATGTCGAGCAGCTTTTTGAGCGTTTCGGGGCTTGCGCCGTTGAGGTTTGTTTTTTCGAAAAGTTCGAGCGACACTCCCGCAGTGAAGGCTTTGAAAAACTCGTTGGGTTTGCCGTTTTCGTCGAAGAGAAATTCTCCGACGTTTTTGACGTATTTGAGTTCGCCGAAAGAGAGGAAATTGCGGTTGGGCGGCTTGGGGGCGTCGGAGTCGTAGTCGTCGTATTCCGCGCCGTCGGGCGATTTGGAGTCGTCGTTGTCGCGCCAGTCCACTATGCAGTCGGCGAATTCCCGCGCGGTGTTTTCCGACACGTCCATGCCCTCGAAGATTTTCTGAATGTCCGCCGACGCCAGAGCGCAGAGCGGAAGTTTTGCGCTTTCGTCGGAAATTTCGGCGGCGATTTCGTCGGAGAATTTCAGGCGTCCGTCTTCGAAAGGCCTGCCCCAGCCCTGTTCGGCTGAGTACAGCCCGCCGTCGATTTTCGCGTATTCTTCGAGCACGGCGACCGCCGCGTACAGCGCGGAGTACGCGCTTTCGCGCAGTCCGTATTCCGCGTTCGACGACGCCGAAATTTTGAGCGTCCGCGCGGTGTGTTCCACGATTCCGACCGACAGCACCGACGCCGCGAAAATCAGCCCGAATACGAAAATTAGCGCGTTTGCCTTTTTGTATTTCATTTCAGGTTTGGGTCGAGCATGCCCGACAGAGGGATTATCCGTTCGATTTTTTCGCCGGCGCGCTCGAACAGCAGTTTGACGTACGATGGCATGTCGCCGATGTTCGAGAGGTCGTCTTCCTCGCGCCAGCCGTTTGTGTCGGGGAGCAGGTAGGAGATTTTTTTTACATAGGGCGAGAGCGGCGTTTTGTAGAGCACCGCCTCCGAATTTTTTTTCTCCGCGTTTGCATGCCGCCAGACGAGCGAAAGCCCGTCGGTGTCGTGCGAAAGGTAGCAGATTTTTTCGGGCGAGAACCTTTCGGCGGCGAGCAGAATCGGCGTCTGCTCGTCGATTTCGAACGCGAGCGCGGTCTCCGCCGATTCGGGAATTTCGGCGACGGCGAGCGTGTTCGACGCGTTTTGATGCGACACGTTTCCGATTTTCGACGCGTGAAGCAGCGCGGAGTTGATAAACGCCGCCCGCAGGAATTTCTCCGCGCCGTCGGCGTGTTTTGTGAGCGACCAGCCGCCCTCGACGCGCTCCGCGGTGTTCGCCAAATTAAGCAGCGTCGCGGCGCAGCCGAACATCACGACCGCCGCCACGGACATCGCGAGCACCACCTCCAAGAGTGTGAACGCGCGTTTCATTTTTCCGCCCTCCATTCGCGCCGCTTCTTTTCGAGAAAGTCGGTTCTGTCTTTTATGAGGTCGTCGCGCTCGTTTGTGTTTTCGTACCACGACTGCCCGCGCTTGACGAAAATTTTCGTCGAAAATTCGCGACGTTCGCCCTTGCCGCTTATCGACAGTTCGAAGAGGTCGAGCACTTCGGTGGGTTCGGCTTTCGCGTAGATTTTGTATTTCCGCCCGTCGAGCGCCTCCACTTCCGCGCCGTCGTCGAGGCTGTCGTAGTCGGCGATTTTCAACGCTTCGGCGACGATTTGCCCGTTTACGGCGTCGTCGAGCGACGATTTTTCGGGGAGGTCGAGCGCGGAGAGGCAGTTCACGCAGACCTGCGAGACCGCAACCGCCGCCGCCGCGAACAGCGCGAGCGCAAGGACGGATTCCGCAAGAGTGAACGCGCGTTTTTTCATTTTTCGATTCCCGTTGCCTCCGCGCAGAGCGGGTCGATTTTCACCGTCGCGGGCGTTTCGTCGCCGAAGCGGAAGACTGCGCTTGCGGGCGTGCACGTTCCGTCCGCGCCGACTTCGATTGAGTCGAGGGGCACGTCGGGGAAATCCGCCGATTCGCGCCCGACGGTTTCGGGATATTGCGGGATTAGCCCGGCGTGGAAAGTTTCGTCGGAGGGGAGGGCGAACTTCGCGGCTTCGGATTTGTCGGAGGCGTCGCGAACCACAATCGCGCCAGATTCGAGCGCGAGCGACATTTTTCGCCCGCGCGTCGCCGCCTCTATTTTTGCGGTTTTGAGCGCGGAAATGAAAACGCGTTCGGGCGCGCGCGCAAGAAGCGCGTCTTTCGAAAACAGCCCCGTGCCCGCCGCTACAAAGCCCGCCATTGCGGCAATCAGGGCTATTGCAAGCAGCACTTCGGTCAGGGTGAACGCCGCGCGCCGCATTTTTCTACCAGTTGCCGATGTCGTCTTCGGTGTCGGGCTGTCCGTCGGGACCGTTCGACCACACGTCGTAGCCGACCTTGCTTTTCGTCGAGGGGCACCTGTACTGGTAGGCGTTTCCCCACGGGTCGAGCGGCAGGCTTCGCGCGTACGGGCCTTTCCATCTTTCGGAGAGCGCGTCTGGCGCGTTGACGAGGGCGTTCAGCCCCTCTTCTGTCGTCGGGTATCTGCCGACGGAAAGTTTGAACGACATCAGCGGAGTCGCGAACGAGTCCTCGACCATCGACTTTGCGATTTTCGTCTGCCCGCCCGTCATGAGCGTGTCGAGGTTGCCGACCACGATGAACGCAAGCAGCGATATCAGCGCGATTGCCAGCAGTACTTCGATAATCGTGAAAGCCCTCCGCGCCGATTTCGCCGCGCGGCGTCCGAAAGAATATGCGTGATTTTCCATTCGAAATTTCCTTTGTCTTTTAGAAACGCCGAAAATCCGTCAAAGTTTCGCGGGCGTCAAAGATTTTCGAGCCTGTTGCAGACTTCGTCGATGAGGAAGTCGGGCGTGGACGCGCCCGCGGTGACCCCCACGACGCCGAATTTTTTGATTGCGTCGAGGTCCAGCTCTTTGAGCGTTTCGATGTGGAAGCACGGAAGCCCCGTGCGCTGCGCCATGATTGCAAGCTTTACGGTGTTCGCCGAGTGTTTGCCGCCTATTACCACAATCGCCTCCGCGCCCTTTTCGGCGAGCACGTTCACGTCTTTCTGGCGTTCCTTCGTCGCGCCGCAGATGGTGTCGATGACCTTCGTGTCGGGGAAGCGTTTTTTGAAGTATTCGGAAATTTCGTTGTAGTCGTCGGTGAACATTGTCGACTGCGAGACCATGCATATGTCGCCCTTGATGTCGGGCAGGGCGTCTATCGCCTTTTTGTCTTTGACGACGTACCCGCGTCCGCCCGCGTAGCCGAGAAGCCCGATTACTTCCGGGTGGTCGGGGTCGCCGACGATGACGGTCGTGAAATTTTTGTTTGCGTGCATTTTGATTATGCCCGCGATTTTCCCCACGTCGGGGCAGGTGGCGTCCTTGCAGCGCATGCCGAGGCTTTGCAGGTATTTGCGGCGGTCGGGCGAGACGCCGTGGGCGCGGAACACGAGCACGCTGTCGCTTTGCGAAGTGCCTTTGATTTGGTCGTCGATTGACGACTCGCTTTTATAGTCGCCTATTTCGAGAACCCCGCACTGCGTGAGGCGTTCCATCATCTGCCTGTTGTGGATAAGCGGACCGTCGGTAAAGACCTTGCATTTGCCGCCGTCGGTGCATGTTGTCGCGATTTCAATCGCGCGCTCCACTCCGAAGCAGAATCCCGCGCTTTTTGCTCTTATTACTTTCATAAATCCTTAAATTTTTTTGAGGTCGAAACCGTCTTTTTTGTCGAGCACGCTCCACCCGAGTTCCGCGAGCTTTTTGCGCAGCTCGTCGGCTTTTGCGAAGTCCCTTGCCTTTTTTGCGTCCCAACGCGCCTGCGCGAGGGCGGTGATTTCTTCGGGGGCGTCTGCGGCGGATTCCTCCGCCTTTTCCGAGAGGTCTATGCCGAGCGCGTACATCAGCGAGCCGAGGGCTGCGACGTCCTTTTTGTCTCCGCCGAGTTTCGGCAGCGCGCCGAAGATTTCGCCGAGTGCTTTGGGCGTGTTGAGGTCGTCGCAAAGTGCGTTCCACGCGGGTTCGAAAATCGTCCCCGCAAAGTTGTTTTCGGGCTTTACGAGCTTTTCGAAATCGTCGAACGACATTCCCGATTTTTCGAGCGCCGCCTTTGCCGATTTCGACAGCTTTGCCAACGCGCTCTTTGCGTCGTCAAGCCCCTTGAACGTGAAGTTGAGCTGCTGGCGGTAGTGCCCCGAAAGCAGTGCGTATCTGATTTGCGCTGGCGTGTAGCCCTTCGCCGTGAGGTCGTCGAGCGTGTAGAGGTTGCCGAGGCTTTTCGACATCTTCTGTCCCTCGACCATCAGGTGTGCGCTGTGGAACCAGTAGCGGACGTAGGGCGATTTGCCCGTCGAGCACTCGCTTTGCGCGATTTCGTTTTCGTGGTGGGGGAAGCAGAGGTCGATGCCGCCGCCGTGCAGGTCGAAAGTGTCTCCGAGGTATTTGCGCGACATCGCCGAGCACTCTATGTGCCAGCCCGGTCTGCCATCGCCCCACGGCGACTTCCAGAAGTTCTCGCCGTCTTCGGGTTTGCGTCCCTTCCACAGCGCGAAGTCTGATACGTTTTCGCGCTCGTATTCGTCGGCGTTGTTTGCCTCTCCCGCCGAGTTTACCGCCTGCGTCGCCATGTGCTCGCGGTCGAGACCGGCGAGTTTCCCGTAGTCGGGGAACGACGCTATTTTAAAGTATACGCTGCCGTCTTTTGCGGGGTAGGCGTGCCCGTTGTCCACGAGCGTCGAAACCATGTCGAGTTGTTCGGCGATGTGTTCGGTCGCCCGCGGCTCCACGGTGGGGCGGAGCATGTTGAGCTTGTCGCAGTCGGCGTGGAATTTGTCCTCCCACTTTTTTGTAAATTCTTTGAGCGACACCCCCAGTTTGCGGCTTTCGCGGATTGTTTTGTCGTCGACGTCGGTGATGTTTCTTACGTGTTTTACCTTCAACCCCGAGCATTCGAGCGTGCGCCGCAGAATGTCCTGCACGACAAACGTCCTGAAATTGCCGATGTGCGCGGGGCCGTAGACCGTCGGGCCGCAGCAGTACATTCTGAACGTGTCGGTTTCGGGCGTCAGAACGTCTTTTTGTCGTGAAAGGGTGTTGTGGATTGATACATTCATTTTTGTTGCTATTTTTTTCGACGGGTTCATATCAAACCACAATGAACGAAAATTTCAAGCTCGATATAAAAAAGCGTCCGCGCCGCCTGCGCAAGAGCGACGCCATTCTCTCCCTCTGCGAGGAAACGCGCGTTTCCCCCTCCGATTTGATTCTGCCCGTCTTCCTTAAAGAGGGCAAAAACGGAGCGGACAAAATTCCGTCGATGCCCAACGTCTACCGCCACACAATCGACTCTCTCCTGCGCCTCTGCGACGGCTTGGCGAAAAAGGGCGTCATGGCGATTGCCCCGTTCCCGCTTGTCGAACGCTCTAAGAAGACCCTCCTCGCCGACGAGGCGGTCAACCCGAAGTCCCTCGCAAACCGCGCGATTGCCGCCGTGAAAAAACGCTTTCCCGAAATGGCGGTTGTCGCCGACATCGCGCTCGATCCCTACACCTCGCACGGGCACGACGGCATTCTCGACGATTCGGGAACGTGGATTATCAACGACGAAACCGTCGAGATTCTCGCGGCGATGGCTCTTGTCGCCGCCCAGTCGGGCGCGGATTTCGTCGCGCCGAGCGACATGATGGACGGCAGAATAGGCGCAATCCGCTCCGCCCTCGACGACTGCGACTTTCAGGACACCGCAATCATGGCGTACAGCGCAAAGTATGCCTCCGCCTTTTACGGGCCTTTCCGCGACGCAATCGGCTCCGCGCCCAAGCAGCAGGGCAAGGCGAAGAAGTATCTCGACAAAAAAGGCTACCAGTTAAATCCCGCAAACTCCCGCGAGGCTCTGAAAGAGGCGGCTCTCGACGAAGAGGAGGGCGCGGACGTCATCATGGTAAAGCCTGCGGGGCACTATCTCGACATCATTGCTAAAATCAAAGAGCGCACGACTCTTCCGATTGCCGCGTATCAGGTTTCGGGCGAATATTCCATGATTATGGCTGCGGCGCAAAACGGCTGGATTGATTTGGAAAAAACCGTTAAAGAGTCTCTGGTATCAATTAAGCGTGCAGGCGCGGACATGATTTTGACTTACTTCGCTAACGGCGCGTTATAGCACTTACCTAAGGGCGTTTCGCGCACGTTCCAGACCGCTTACATACGCCAAGTATGCTACGCGCCCTGTACCGTGCGCAAAGCCGCCCTTATGAAAGCACTCTAACGCGCCTAAAAAGTGAGCGCACGGCGCGAAGTTTTTTAGGTTGTTTTGGGATAAAAGTGGAGTAGGGCGTTTCGTCAGCCGACTTGTGTTTTGGGATAGCCGCATACGCCACGCACCCCGCAAGCGCGTGAAAGCCACCGCCTGAACGGCACTCTAACG
>JAJXPD010000059.1 GCA_021641325.1 Opitutales bacterium | reverse complement strand
GTCAACAGATGTTTCCGCGCGCAAAATCCCGATTTACCCCGCATTTTCCATTCGGAAAAATCGGCGGCGAACAAAAGCGGGAACGCCCCAAAAGCCGAAGCCGCGCAAAAAAAATCCGCCCGATTTTGTCGGGCGGATTGTCTTCAAAAAAGTCTGCGCTACTTGGCGAACACCGCCGCCATTTCGCTTGTGTTCGAAATCGACTCTCCGCTTGCGCTTGTAGATTTTTTGTTGATTATGCCCGACGCGTATGTTTCGGAAACGAAGCAGAAGTTGAATTCGACGTCGATTTTCGAGCCGTCCGAGAACTTTCCGTTCACCTTGAATATCGCGCAAGACTGCGGCCTTCGGAGGTAGGAGTATGTGCAGCTTGCGGTCTTGCCGTCAACGGTGAGGTCGCAATTTTTGCCGCCCCTCATTACCACTTTGTAAGTAAGTCCGTCGGTCGAAACCGCAGTGAAGTCTTTGGTCATTTTGTCGGGGGCGACACCGCCGCCGATTTGTTCGACAGTCCCTATGTAGACGGTTTTGTCGTCCGTAAACGAAGCGGTTGTCGCGCCGTCGTCGGAGAATCCCAACGCGCCGATAATTTCCTTCGTTTCGGTTTTGCCGTCGATAACCGTCGTATAAGAGAAGTTCAGGTAGCCCGTAATCGAGCTTGACCTGTTGTACCAGTACGACGCCGACTTCACATAGGTTTTTGTCGGGTCCATGTTGCTTGCGAAGATTTTCAGACCGTCGCTGCCCTGGAAGAGCATGTGGAGCGTCGGGTACTCCTCTTCGTCGTCGGCGCGGAAGACAATGCCAGTGCCCGCAATCGAAACGGGCGCGAGAGCCTCGCCGATTACGACGTTGATTACGGGCGTGTTCACCGCCGAAACCACGCTGCCGTTTTTGTTCGAGACCGTGCAGAAATACGATTTCCGCGCAATCTTGACGCCGTCCACAACCCACGTTTTTTCCGAAACGTTCGGCTTGTAGGATTTCGATTTCGCGTTTCTGATTTCCGCAAACGCGCCGCCGTCTACGCTTTCGTACCACTGGTATGTCGGCGAGTAGCCCGTAGCCTCGACGTTAATCGAGAACGGGAATTTGTACGACGCGCGGAATGTCGCAGCTCCCGCCGAGCTTGCGCTTACGTCCATCGAATAGCCGCCTTCCTCCTTGATTTGAATCTTGGAGATTCCGACAGCCTCCTGAACGTTTACCGTTGCGGTTTTTGTCGAAATTGTGCCGATTGCCGTGCCGTCGGCGAGGCGGCTCTGGACGCTGCACGAGACCGTTCCGCCGATGAGCGCTTCGGTAAATTCGTAGGAGAGCGTAGGCTCTGTGGTTTCCGTGGTGAATACCACGTTGCCTTCGGCGTCGCGGATTTCCCAGATGTATTTGAGGTTGCTTCCCGTTGCGGACACCGAGAATTCCGACGTCGTGCCGCTAACGGAGACCACCGCCTGCGGGCCTTTTTTCATCACGGCGGACTCTATGACAGTGAGCGTAGCGGCGGCGGATTCGGCGAACTCGCCATCTGCGTTGCCCGCGTTGGCTACAAGGCACTTGTACTTTGCGCCGCTGAGCGAAACGTTCGGACGCGAGACCACAAGTTCCTTCTTGCTGCCGTTTACCTTTACAAAGCCCTTGCCGTCGTTCCTGTCAACATACCACCTGTAAGTGAGCTTGATGCCGTCGTTGTCGTAAGTCGTGTTTGCGACGAACTTTACGGAGTCGGTATTGGCGCAGGTGATGTCGGCGATTTTGGAAACGTCGGCGTTCGTCATCGGTTTAAGGAGCTTTACCTTGATTCCGTCGAGCTTGACCGTGCCCGCGGGGTTGGTTGCCTCGCACTTGTACACGCGCGAGAAGTCCGAACCCACAAGGCGTTCGGTGGTGTATGCCGCCGACTTCGCGCCGTTGATTTCGTTCCAGTTTTTGCCGTTGTCTTCGGAGAAGAACCACTTGTACTTAATAGAGCCGTAGCCCGTAGCCTTGACCGCGAACTTGCCCCTGCAAAGCGAATCCGCCCGCGACGCGTCCGCGCCGTCGAACGCGCAGAGAACGCTCTTGGAGGTCAGCCCGATTGCCGTGAGCGCGCATGGGGTTATTCTTATCGTTTTGGAAATCGATACCGGCGCGTTTTCGCCGTTGCCGCTCCAAACAAGGCAGCGGAAGTTTGTGGGCGCGGACAGAGAAGAACCCGCAACGTTGAGCTTCAAAACGGACTCTTCGGCGGCGATTTTAGCCTCCGCCGTTTCGTCTACCCACGCCTTGTTCTCGTAGCGTTGCCACTTGTAGACAATGGACGTGTCAGCCCGCGCCTTGACGGAAACCTCCACGGAGGAGTTTTCAAAGACGTACGCGGGCTTGGAGACTTCCGAAAGCACGGTCTTTTCGTTGACCGAAAGCGTGGCTGTTTCCGAAACGAGCCAGTCGGACAGTCCGCCGTTTAGAATGTAGCACCTATATTTGCGGCCGTCCATGGCCTTTGTCGGCTTGGATACGGAAAGGCTTGCCTTTGACGCGCCCGAAACCTCTTTCCAGACGGAGGATTTCGGCTCGCAGTATTCCCACTTGTAGTATATGCGCGAAGCCCCCGACGCCTTGACCGCGAACTTGGCGTTTTTGCCGATAATCACGGTTGTGGATTCGGGCTGTTCGTCGTACTGCGCGGTCTGTTTTACGACCATCGTGGCGGCTTTCGAATACGTTATGTTGGATTCGCCGCCGTTCGAAATTGCGCACCTGTACTTCATGCCGTTTCTTTCGAACTCGGCTTTGGAAACGATAAGCTCATTCGACGTTTCGGTGTCGATGTTAATCCAAGATTTCGAGACGGCATCGTAGTACTGCCAGACGTATTGGAGGTCGTAGCCAGTAGCCTGAACTTCGAATTTTGCGTTGCCGCCGCTGAACACCGTGCATTTTACGGGCTGAACGGTGAATCTGGGGATTTCCCTAACGGTGAGCTTTGTCGCCGCCGTTTCAAGTTTGAATTCCGCGCTAGAAAGCACGCACTTGTATTCGCCGCCGTCGAGGTTCATAGCCCCCTTGACTTTGAGCGTGCGGCTCGAACCCGAAATTTTGGAGAATTCCGCCGCCCCCTTCGCCTTGTAATACCAAGCATAGGAAAGCTTCGAGCCGGTGTTGGAAACGGCGTCGACCGAAAGCGCAACGGTGCTCTTTTCGTAGGTTTCCGCCGTTTCGGGGAGGTTCGCGTTTATTTCGATTGCGGGCTTTTGCGCGATTGTAGCAACCGACGATTTTTTGGTGTTTTTGCCGTCGGTTGCCACGCAGTAGTACTGGTCGCCTACCATGTCGGAGGTAAACGTAAATTCGTAGGTGTCGGTGTCGCCGTCAACGAGTTCGAACGCCGACGATCCGTTTTTCTTCCAGTACCATTTGTAGGAAATTTCGGGCTTGTCGAGCGGCGAGTCAATCGAAACCTCGAATTTGCCCTTGCGGTTTTCGACAACCGCAAGCTCTGCGGGGAGGTCTTCGCGGAAAGTGATGTTCGTTTCGAGTGCGACGGTCGTAGTTGTGGATTTCACCGTGAACGTGCCGTCGGTCGCCTCGCAGTAGTACTGGTCGCCGACCATCGTTTCTTCGAACGTAAACGAGTACGATTTCGAGTTTTTACCGAGCGGCGCAAATTCGGATTCGCCTTTCTTTTTGCAGTACCATTCGTAGGTTGTTTTGGCGTTTGCCACGGGCGACTTGGCCTCGAAAGTCATGGTCGTTTTTCTGCCCTTGTACGCGCCGGTCGTCGCGGGGAGGTCGGTCGAAACGGTGTAGTCGGAGTTCAGCCACCAGCCGCTTACGCTCTTGCCGTCGGCGTCGGTCGTCGTGCCTTTTACGAGCTTGAAGTTGGAAATTTTCGCCCCGGCAGCCGTCGTGCCGACAACATCTACATATCCGAATTTGGAAGCCGAGCTTCCCGTGCCCGACACCTTGATTTTGTCGTCGGCAAAGCGCGACGTGAGGTTCGCCGTAAAGAAAATTGCGTTGTTTCTGAAATTTTCGACCGTGATTGACTGCTTTGATGTGGAATCTATGAGCCTCGTTTTGTCGTTGCTTGGCGCAATGTCCGCAAGAATCAGCCTTGCCGACGAATCCGTAATTGCGAAGCGCAGGTCGGAATTTTTGTTTTTTTCGAAAACCACGTTTCTAATTCTCTGCGGCGCGCCGAGCTCTATTGTAAACACGCCGCAGTCGTTGTTAATCATCATGGAAACGTCGGCATTGTACGAAACAACGCCCTTTGAGTTTACCGAATTGCCCAATGCCCACGGGGCGTTGAGGACAAGCTTGGGGTTCGCGCCCTTTACGCCGCGCTCCTGAATGCCGCCGTCCAAAATAAGCGAGCCTTTTTCGGCTTGGTCGGACACCGTGAGAGTGCCGCTTTTGATTCGCAGAGAGGTCTTTGTGTTGGTTTTCAGCGAACCGTTTACGGTGAAGTCCGCATTCGAGAACGTCACGACCGCGCTTCTCATTTTGATGTCCAACGCGCCGTCGATAGTGCCCTTCGCGAACGACGGAACTTCCGCCGAATTGCGATTCACAACGGAAGTGAGCGTAAGAGTCTGCCCCTCGTTTACAACCAGCGTTCCCGGGGCTTTTAGAAGGTCGCCGCTGACGTTCTTTTTAAGCTCCCACGAAACGTCCACCGTAAACGATTTGCCGTCGGGGATTGCCCAGTAGTCGGAATACGAAGTTATGGGGTTGAGAATGGAGGGGGAGGTGATGCCCGAAAGCGTACCCTCCAAATTTCTGACGGCGAAAGCCGACGAAGCCGCAAGAACCGCGGCGAAAATGGGAATCAATTTTTTCATGGGATACAAGGGATATATAAATATTCTTTTTTATAATCAGTTAAAAGCACTGCGCGGAAATGTCAAAGGATTTTTTGAGTATCGGAACGCGCAAAAGCCGCAAAAAAAGCGCGTCATGCCGACGCGCCGGAATGCGGAAATTTGCGTCTTTTCAGAATCGCCTCCGAGCTTGGATTGCGAACCGCCCCCCCCTTGGCTTTGCGGAAGCCCGCGAAGCTAAATTCCGTTTGCCGAAACCGCTCCGACCGCGTGAGAGAGCCTTGCGACGGCAATCGCAAGCGACGACCGCGCGTTGACGTTCGACTGTCTCGCCGAAGCCAGACGGGCCTGCGCGTTGAGCAGGTCGGTGATTGAATTTACACCGTTTGCAAAGCCGATTTTCGTGGCCTCGTACGCCTCCGACGCCGCCTCCACGCTCGCCTCCGAGCTTGCAATCTGTTTGAGCGAGCTTTGGTAGACGTGGTAGTATGCCCAGATGTCGGAGATAATCGAAATTTCCTCCGCTTTAAGCTGTTGCGCCTGAGCGCGTTCGGCGGCCTTTGCGCCGATAAGCTCGTATTTGCGGGCAAAGCCCTCGAAAATGCTCCAGCTTGCGGCAAGCCCGAACTGGTACTGGTAGGCGTCCTCGCGCGGGGTCTCGGTGTACCACATGTACGACGCGCTGCCCTGCGCGTTAAGTTGGGGAAGGAAGTCGCGCTTGGCGGTTTTGACGTCGCTTTGCGTTTTGCGCAACTTGGCGTAGCCCGCCAGCAGCGACTGCCTCGACCTCATCGCCTGCGCGACAAGCTCGTCTATCCTCTTTTCCGACGCCGTGGGAATATTGACGTTCTCCGAAATGTTGCGGAGGTCGGCGGCGTTGACGCCCATTGCGTTTGCGAGGTTTGCGCGGGCGGTCTCCACGTCTGACTTTTTGCTTTCGAGCGTGAACTCCGCGGTTCTAAGCGACGCCAGCGCGTTCAGCATGTCCTGCTTGTTGCCGACGCCGTCGCGCAGTTTGCGGTCTGCCGATTCGTACGAAGTTTTGGAGTCCTCCACGTCGAGCTGCGCCGCCTTGACGCTTCCCAAAGCCGCGTAGTACCGGAAGAACGCCACGTTTACGTTAAGGAACACGTCCTGCAAAGCCTGATTGTATTCGAAGTTCGCCGCGCGTAGAGCCTCGCGGGCGGATTCGACCTGCGCCTCGCGCTTGCCGAAGTCGAACAGCAGCCAGCTTATCTGCGCCGACGGCCCGTAGGCGGTTTCGTAGTACGCGCCGACGGGCACGAGGCTTGCCGCACTCGTCTTTGTTTTGTCGCGGTAGACCTGCGCCCCGACCGAAACCTGCGGGTAGTACGACGCCTCCGCCTTGCCCTGCGCCGCCGCGTACTGCTTTGCCTGAAACCAGTACATGCGGGTTGTGGGGTTGTTTTCGAGGGCGATGTCGATGAGTTCGGGAAGCGTAAGTTCGCCGCCGGCAAGCAGTTTTTCGGAGGGCGTAAGGTTGCGCGGCGCGGCTTTTTGCGCGCCGTCCGACGCCGCCTCCCCGCCCTTTTGCGCCTTTTCGGTAGCGTCTTCCGACTTCTCTATTTTGTCGGTTTTTATCTGCGACGGCTTGTAGTATTCGGAGGGCATTGCGTCTTTCGGAGCTTTCCAATAGACGGACGGCGTTTCGGCGACCTCCCTGTCAACATTCACGCAACCGCACGCGAAAGCCGCGGCAGAGACTGCGGAAAATGCCAGAATTTTGTTTTTCATAAAATCAGTCCTCGTTTGAATATGAGCTGTGTCCGCGAGCGAAGAACGGAATTTTGTCGAGAACGCCGCGCTGGAACTTGTCGAACCACAGGTAGATAACGGGGGTTACATAGAGGGTAATCAGCTGCGAGAATATCAGCCCGCCGACCACTACAACTCCGAGCGGAATGCGGCTTTCGGAGTCCGCCTTGCCCCAGCCGAGCGCAATCGGGAGCATGCCCATGAGCGCCGCGAACGACGTCATGATAATCGGGCGGAAGCGTTCCATGCATGCCTCGTGGACTGCGTCGCGCGGGCTCATGCCGCCCGCCTCGCGCATGATTGCAAAGTCGATCATCATGATGCCGTTTTTCTTTACAATGCCCATGAGCATGAAAATGCCGATTGCCGAGTAAATCGAAAGCTCCATATCGAACAGCCAGAGGCTCGCCAAGCCGCCCACGACCGCAATCGGGAGTGCCGAAAGCACCGTCCACGGGTGGACGTAGCTCTCGTAGAGAATGCCCAAAATTACGTACATCACGAACACCGCCACCCCGATGAGAACCATGAGGCTGCGCATTGTCTGCTGGAATGTAACCGCCTCGCCGATGAACATGCCGTTCACGCCGTCGGGCAGAATTTTCGGGGCTTCGGCGTTCACCCAGTTCACGACGTCGCCGATTGCGACGCCGTCGGCGAGGTCGAAGAAGAATGTTACCGACGGGAAGTTGTTGAGGTGGTTGATTGCAATCGGCGCAAGGATAAGCTCGCTCGTGGAAACCGCGCCGAAGGGAATGAGGTTCGAGAGCGTGTAGGCGGGGTTCGGCTCTTCGCCGCCGCCGGTGAGCGTCTTTACGGGATAGCCGCCCGTAAGGTACTGGTCTATCGAGAAGTTCAGGTCGTCGAGGCTGTCCTGAAAACCGTCGTCGGCGAGGGTGTCCTGCATGATTGACCAATACTGCTGGAACGGCGATTTAATCAGGTAGAAGAACGACTTTGCGAAAGACTGCCTGAACACTTCCGAGTACGAATTTACCGACAGCCCCACCATCGCCGCCTTGTCGCGGTAGGGTTTGAGGGTGATTTGCGGATTGTCCAAGTACAAGTCCTTCTGAATGTTAGAGAAGAACGCGCCGCGCTTCGACGACAGGAATTTCTCGAACTTCTCCGCGGCGGCGTAGAGTTTCTCCTGATTCATCGAGGTTATTGCGTACGCGTATTTGCCCTGCTGTGTGCTTGTTGCGCCCGTCGAAATGTTGAGCGTGGGTTCGGGAGCGAACGCCGAAACAACCCCAGGGAGCATTGCGATGCGCCCGTTGATTTCGTCGGCTACCTCCGCAATCGGCTTGCGTTTGTCTTTGTCCTCCAAAACTATGTAGCCGAAGCCCATGTTCTGGTTGATGAACGCCGAGACGCCCGAAACCATGACGAAATTCTTGACCGCGGGATTCGACGAAACTATGCCGGAAATCCTATCCTGCATTTTGCCTATTTCCTTGGGCGAAGTCTTTGTGTTCATGATGAACACGCCCTGCATGAAGCCGCTGTCGCCCGTGGGGAAGAAAATCTGCGGAAGCGCGGAGGCAAAGTAGAACACGCCGTAGAGACACGCGCCCATAATGGCGAGCGTCAGCACGTTCTGGCGCAACATCCACGAGAGCGACGGCGAATAGAAGCGCAGGAACGCCGCCTCCAACTTGTGCGCCACGCGCTCGACGGGAGTTTTGTCGGAGTAGTCTTTTGTGCGTTTTTGGAGCACGCGCGAGCACAGCATCGGCGTAAGCGTAAGGCTCACCACGCCCGACATGAGCGTCGCCACGATAATCGTTACCGAAAATTCCTTGAAGACGCGCCCCATGATTCCGCTCATGAACGCAAGCGGAATGAATACCGCCGCCAGCGAAAGCGTCATACTGAGAATTGTGAACGAAATTTCCGAAGCCGATTTGAATGTCGCAACCCTCGGCGTTTCGCCGAAGTCTTCCATTCTGCGGACGGTGTTTTCGAGAAACACGATAGCGTCGTCCACAAGGAAGCCGATTGCCATCGTAATTCCCATAAGCGAAAGGTTGTTTATAGAGAACCCGAAAGCGTACATGAAAATGAACGTAAGCAGAATCGAGAACGGCAGGGCGACGGTCGGAATGAGCGTGTCGCGGAAGCGTCCGAGGAACATGAAGATGACGAACACTACGAGCACGAACGCAATCATCAGCGTTTCCTTTACGTCGTTGATGTTGTCGATAATGAGCTTGGAGCCGTCGTAGAATTCGTAGAGCTTGATTGATTCGGGAAGTTCGGTCTTGAACTTTTCCATCATCTTTTTGATGCCCGCAACGGTGGTCACGGCGTTGCCGTCGGCGCGTTTTCTGATGCCCATTGCGATTGAGTCCGTAGCGGAGGTCGCGGGGGCGGCGCGGTTGAAGAACGAAATGTTGAGGGTGTCGAACTGGATTGAATCAAGAGCCTTGGCGATGTCGCGCAGGTAAATCGGCGAGCCGTCCTTGAAGCCCACCACAAGCGATTCGTAGTCCGCGGCGGTCGAAAGCTGCGTGTCGGGGAAGAGGACGTACTGGGTCGTCGGGCCGTTGATGTTGCCCGCGCCAATCATGTTCGTCGAGCGCGAAAGCGCGGAGGAGAGGTCCGACATCGTGTAGCCCAAATTGTAGAGCTTCTTTGCGTCAACCTCGATTCTCACGGCGCGGGGGGCGGCGTAAATATCGACTTTCGACACGCCCTCGACCATGTTGAGCTGCTGCGCGACCTGCGAATACGCGTAGTCGTACATTTCGCCCGCTGTCATGCCGTCGCTTGTGACGGAGATGATGTAAATGGGCATGTCGTTGGGATTGTCCTTCGTGAACGAAGGCGGCGACGGCAGGTCGGCGGGGAGATTGCCCATTGCGCGCTGGATTGCGCTCTGCACGTCGGTCGCCGCGGCGTCGATGTTTTTGCTGAGCGCAAATTGCAGCACTATGCTCGTAGAGCCCATGCTGTTGCGGCTGGTAATCATCTCGATGCCCGGAATCTGCATGAACTGCTGTTCGAGCGGAGAGGCGATGTTCGCGCCCATAATGGTCGGATCCGCGCCGGGGTAGCTGACGCTTACCTGAATTACGGGGTAGTCCACGCCGGGGAGCGCGTTTACGGGCATCTGCTTGTAGCAGAATATGCCGAAGAACGCGGCGGCAACGGAAAGCAAAACCGTCATGACGGGACGGTTTATGAAGAGGTCGGAAATCGATTTGCCGCCCGATTTCGTCGCTTGGGGGGTTGTGTCGTCGGACATGTCGAAAATCTCCCGATTATTTGCCCTGTTGTTTTGCGGCGGCCTTCATCATTTCGGCTCTGAGAGCGTCGGCAATCTGCGCCGATTCCGCCATGAATTTGCCGACGGCTTCGGGCGTCGTGAGCGGCTTGCCGTCCGCGCCGATTACGACGCCGTCGGGAGTTGCGTTATAAACAAAAGGCCCCGCCTGAAGCCTGAGCTGGCTGACTTCCCGCACAACCAAATCGCCTGCCTTCACGCCCTTTACGAGCCTCAAAGTCTTGTTGTCGTAAAGCTGTCCCTTTTCGACCTGAACGAGCTTGACGATGTAGACGCCGCCCTTGTAGGGGGTCGCAACATAGACGTACGCGCCGAGCTTGTTTGTCTGCACGCAGATGTCTGGGATAAGCACGCCGTCGGATTTCTCCAAGTCGAACAGCACCCTGACCGACTGGTTCGGCCAGAAAAGCCCGTCGGCGTTGGGAAGAGTGCCGCGCAGAATGGCAGTACCCGTTTCGTAGCGCATTTTGTTGAGCACCACGTTGACCTCCGCCTTGCGCGAGAGGCTCGCCTTGTCGTCCTCTATAAAGGAAACCGTAATGCCGAGCTTGCCGCCAGACGCCGCCATGAGCTTGCGCACTTCGTGGAGGCGTTGCGAGGGAATGACGAAGTCCACAAAAAGCTCGTCCACCTTTTCGATTGTCGTGATAATCGAAGAGCCGGCCGCAACGACGTTGCCCGCGTCGATGTTGAAAAGCCCCGCCTTGCCGTCCGTGGGAGCGGCGACGTCGCACCAGCCGAGGTTGATTTTCGCGGTTTCGAGAGCCGCCTCGCATGCCTCTACCTGCCCCTTGTCTACTTCGACTTTCGCGACGAGGGTGTCGAAAGTCTGCTTGTCTACGTAGTTGTCCTTTGCGAGGGTGCGGTTGCGCTCCACCTGTAATTGGTCTATTTTAAGCTGGGCTTTCGCCTGCGCAAGGTTGCCCTCCGCCTGTTTGACGGCGGCGGCAAACGGACGCTTGTCTATCACCGCGAGAATGTCGCCCTTTTTCACAAGGTCGCCCTGCTTGAACCTGATTTCGGAAATCTGTCCCGAAACCTGCGCCACCACGTTTACGCTGCTGCGCGAAGCAGTCGTGCCGAGCGTCGAGATGTACGACGGCACTTGGCGTCCCTCCGCCTTGACGAGAATTGCGGGAGTCGGGGGAATCGACTGCTTTTTTACTTCCTTTTTTTCGCACGCGCAAAGGGCGAGCGCCGACAGGGTAATTATCAATGCTTTCTTCATAAATGCTCTTTCCGCCGCATGTTCACGGAACAATGCGGCATTAAAAAAAGGTACAAGAATCCGCCAAAATTCGGAAGAGTCAACATAATATTCAAATATTCCAATCGGAAAAAACGCGCCGCACAAAATTCAAATTCGCTGTAAATAAATCTTGTCCCATTCGAGCGCAAGCAGGGCGGCGGCTATTTAG
>JAJXPD010000239.1 GCA_021641325.1 Opitutales bacterium | reverse complement strand
ATTATATACTGAATCTAAATATTATGGGATTAAATTTCGGAAAAATTTTGATTGCCGCCTTGTGTCTGCCTCTTTCGGCAACGGCGGATTCTTTTGTTCACACAATTTCGGGCAAAGGAGACTCGCAGCCCGACGGATATGCGCCTCCCTACATCGGGAACGGCTCTGTTTCGACTTCCATCGACAATATCGGCAAGCAAATCCAGAAAAGTTATCACGGCGTATGGACAGATGTTGCTTGGGCGGGACGTCGCTACGGTCCTGCGGTGAAGAGTTGCACGCTCATGCCGTTCGGACACTACGACGACGAGATTTTCGTAGACGGCAAGGCGTCGGGAAAACCCGTAAAATGGTCGCAGACGCTCAACACGCGCGAGGCGTACATTGAAAATACGGTCGAATTCGAAAACGCGACAGTCAAAACAATGGCATTTGTCCCGTACGGACTAGACATGCTTGTTGTGAAGAAATCCGTCGAGCCTAAGGGCAATGCGAAGTCGGTAAAAATCAGGTTTAAATACACTTTGGAGGATTCCGACACAAAGAAGCTTCCCGAACGCATGCTTGCCGCTCCGCGCGTCGATTCTAAATATCCCAACACTGCTTCGCTCGACTACACCGCCTATGCCTATAAGGTCTACCAAGGCTCGGTTTCGGTGATTTCGAGCGCGGACGCAAAAATTTCGGTCGACGGAATGTCGGCGACTTTTGATTCCGATTTCGATACTTCGAAAGGAAAGGCGGAATCAGTCTATTTTGTGTGCCTTGCCGACAATTTCCAATACATTTTCGGCACGGACGTCGCAAAGGAAAAGGGCTTCGAAGGCGCGTTTGCGCAGGCGTACTACAATTCGGTAAATCCGAAACTCAACAAAGACCAACGAGCTGAATCAATCAAAAATCTTGTAATGAAGGAGGGCTTCGACGGAATTTTCGCCTTCCACAAAAAACAGTGGGCTAACTATTGGGTCGGCGCAAACATCGAAATCCCCGACAAGCCCATGCAGGACGCCTACATTACCGCGTTGTACCACATACACTCAATGTACACGCGTTGGTCGATTCCCGTGGGGCTGTACGCGCATTATGCGGGTTGGTCGGGACGCTTTTTCGCGTTCGACGAAATGAATCCTTCGTACGGTGCGGCTTCGGCGGGCAAATTCGGAATTTCAATGCGCACGGGCAAATTCCGCAAAGACGTTTTGAACATCGCAAAAGCCCGCGTACGCCATTACTTCGATATGAGCGACAAAAAATACGGCGCGCGCTATCCGTGGGAAACCCTCGAAGACGGCAGGGAGGGCGCACCGAATCCCGCGGGTTTCTGGATTGACCACGTTTTCCATATGTCGCACGTCGCGTCCGGGCTTTGGGGCAACTATCTGTACTCGGGCGACAGGGAATTTCTCGAAAAGAACGCCTATCCCGTAATGCGCGAATGCGCCGCGTTCTTCTATTCGCACATGTTGCAGGAAAACGGCGACAAGCTCGTCGTCGGGAAATGTACGGACTTGGAACGCCTCGGCCCCGCATGTCCCAATCCGTTTTTTACTTCCTGCGGCATAATTTACAATTTTGAATGCGCCGCGAAAGCCGCAGACATTCTCGGAGTCGACGCCGACTACGCAAAGAAATTGCGCGACGCCGCCAAGAAGCTACGCGAATCGCTCCCCCAAACCGACGAAATGTACGTTCCGTTTGCGGGTTGCAAGGAAAAGAGCATTGCGGTCGTCAGCGGATTATTCCCGTATCCCGTCTTCGACAAAACCGACAAAAAGGCGGTTTCGGCGGCATACGATTTCATTAAAAATCTGAGCACCGCAGGCAACATGTATCCGATGGGCAATTCGATATGCTCGTGGTATGCGGGTTGGCTGTCCTCGGCTCTCGCTGTCATAGAGGACAATGTTGGCCCAGAGCAATTGATGTCCACAAACGCGGCGGGTACGGGATATTTCGGCGAAACGTGGGAAATCAACGAGCCGAAAGTGCGCACATGCCCGTGGTTTTCCACGTCGGCGGGGTCTTATGTGCTCGCCCTAAACCAGATGCTTGTAATGCCGCGCGAAAACGGCGACATAAACATAGCAACAGGCGCGCCGAAAAAATGGAAAGACTATTCGTTCTCGCTTCCCGCATACGGCGGCGGATGGGTCGATGCGGAAATCCGCGGCGGCAAACTCGCGAAGCTTGCGCTCAAAAAGGGCAAGAACGACACGGTAAAGCGTAGGCTGCTTGTCCCAGAATACCTCATGCCGGAGGACAAGGTATCGGCAGATTGGAAAAAATCCGACGGCAAATTCGTCATAGAAGTCGGAAACTCTTTTGAGTTATAAGTGGTGGGTACGTCGGCAATTCAACTTCGTGTTGCATTGCCGACTCCGTATTCAAAACGTCGTTAATATCATTTTATAGGAATACACTTGGATATTTTTTCAAGAAATTCCGGCGTTTGCATGCAC
>JAJXPD010000238.1 GCA_021641325.1 Opitutales bacterium | reverse complement strand
CGCGCTTCCTCAAACAGTTCGCGTCAAGATAAACAAAGAAAAATTTTCCGAAAATGAAAGTCAGCTTAAAATGGTTAAATAATTACGTCGATCTCTCGGACGTGTCGGCGGAAGCTATTGCGGAGGCTCTGCCGATGCTGGGTCTGGAAGTCGAAAGCGTGGAAACGACGGGCTTGAAGCCGCTCGAACACGTGGTCGTGGGCGAAATTCTCAGCCGCGAACAGCACCCGAACGCCGACAAACTCGGCGTGTGCATGGTAAAAATCGCGCCAGACAAAGAGCCTATCCAGATTGTCTGCGGCGCAAAAAACTACAAAGTGGGAGACAGAGTTCCCGTGGCTCTCGAAGGCGCAAAACTTCCCGCTCCCGACGGCGGAATTTTCGAAATCAAGATTTCGCAACTGCGCGGAATCACAAGCAACGGCATGATGTGCTCGGCGAGGGAGCTTGGGCTTGGCTGCGACCACAGCGGGCTGCTTATCCTCGAAATGCGCCCCGAAGTCGGCACGCCCATCAACGACGTGTTTACAGACTCCGACACGGTATTCGAAATCGAGCTTACAGCAAACCGCGGCGACTGCCTCAGCCACATCGGCGTTGCCCGCGAGCTTGCCGCAAAGTTCGGCAAAAAACTCAAAAAGCCCGAACTCAAATACGTCCCCGAATACGCCGACAAGCCCGACGGCACGCTTCTCGACTCGGTGGAATCGCAGACAAAGAACTGCCCGCTCTACACGGCTGTTTCAATCAAGGGCGTAAAAATTGCCCCCAGCCCCGAATGGCTTCGCCGCGACTTGGAGACTGTCGGTCTGCGCTCAATCAACAACGTCGTGGACGTCACAAACTTCGTCCTCATGGAATACGGACAGCCCCTGCACTCTTTCGACGCGTCGAAAATTCGCGGCAGGAAAATCGTAGTGCGTCAGGCGGCGGACGGAGAGGAAATCCAGACGCTCGACGAAAAGAAATACAAGCTCACTCCGGAAGCAACCCTTATTTGCGACGGCGAGGGCGCGACCGCGCTCGCGGGCGTCATGGGCGGTCTTGACTCGGAAGTGAGCGACTCCACTACCGACGTCGTGATTGAATCGGCATATTTCAACCCCGGAAACGTCCGCGCGACAAGCCGCAAATACGGAATCAACACCGATTCCTCGTACAGGTTCGCCCGCGACGTAGACCCGCAGTCTACGCTCGACGCCTCGCGCCGCGCGGTGGATTTGATTCTCGAAACGGCCGGCGGCACGGTCTGCGGCGCAACCTGCAAAATCGGCGAAGCCCCGCGCGGAGACCGCACGGTTGAAATCGACATGCCCTACATTGTGAACAGGCTCGGCTTCGAAGTCTCGCAGGCGGACGTTGTCGGCGTGTTCGAATCGCTCGGCTTTTCGGTCGAGGAAAACGGAAACGCGATGAAAGTAAACGTGCCGTCGTTCAGAAGCGAAGTAGACAGACCCGTAGACTTGGTCGAAGAGTTCGTGAGAATCTACGGAACGGACAAAATTCCCGAAACGGAAATGACCGCCGTTGCGCACCTGCGCGACGACGACCCGCTTTTCAAATACAACCGCGCGGTTTCGGATTTCCTTGCCTCGCGCGGCATGAACGAGTGCCAAAACTACTCGCTTAAAGACAGCGCAAAGCTCGCAAAGGTGCACGCAAACGTGGACGCGCTCAAACTTGCGAACCCGCTTACGTCCGACCAAGACTGCCTGAGACCCTCGCTCGTAGACGGGCTGCTCGACGTCGTGCGCCTGAACATCTCGAACGGAAACGACTTCTTCGGATTCTTCGAAAACGGAAAAATCTTCCGCGCCGACCCAAAGGGCGAAATCTGCGAACTTGCCTCAACCGCGTTCGTTATCGCGCCCGACCCCGCAAAACGGCTCTGGAAAAAGCGCGAAGCCCCCGACTTCTTCACTGCAAAGGAATTCGCCTCCGACATTTTGGGAATACTCGGCGTCGACGCGTCGCGCCTGAACTTCGCCGAAACCGACGAGCCGCTCTGGCAGAACGGTTTTGCGGCGGCATGCGGCTCGGAAAAGCGCGAGGGCTTTGTAATCCGCTTCGGGGCAATCAGCGCGGCGCACCTGCGCGAACGCGGAATCGAACGCGTTGTCTACGCGGGCGAAATCATGTTCAAGCCCGACGTCGCCGCCCGCAAGAAGGGCGCGGAAAAATTCAAGGCGTTCAGCCTGTTCCCCGCCGCGCCGCGCGACATCGCGGTAATCGCGAAGGAATCGGAAAGCGCGGAATCGGTTGCGTCGGAAATCAAGAAAGTCGCCAAGCAGAAACTCAAAGGCGCGGATTTCGACATAGAGTCAATCGAGCTGTTCGACTCGTACAGCGGCAAGGGCGTCGACGAAGGCTGCAAAAGCCTTGCGTTCGCCCTCTCCTTCCGCTCGCAGGACAGAACGCTGCGGACCGAAGACGTAAACAAGGTCTTCGACGCAATCTGCGCCGAACTCGGC
>JAJXPD010000058.1:441-11433 GCA_021641325.1 Opitutales bacterium | reverse complement strand
GGGCGAGACGAGCGGATTTTTGCGGAGCAAAAAACAGGCGAGCGAGTCCAATTCGAACCTCATCGGCTCCACCATTTAAAAAACGCAATCCGCTAGGGTTGCGTTTTTTGTTTCCTCGTGTCGTGCGGCAAGGCGCGGGGTAAGTTCGACGTCTTTTTGGTATGAAAACGCGATGTTTGTTTGAAAGTGTTTTTTGTGTGTCGTTGGCACGTTTATAGTTTGAAGAATTCGCATTCAGTGTTAAAACGATTGCATTTAATGAAGAAAAATTCGGACAAATCGGGAGCGGGCGACGGCGGCAAATACGCTTGGAGCATTTACGGCAACGAGGAACTGAAACTCATGCCGTCGGGCAACCGCATTGTCTACTTCATGCACAGGCGGCGCGGCGAGGTTCGCCCGATTTCCGCGCTCGACCGCGACGAGCGTCTGCTTCTGATGCCGCCGTCGTCCGTCGGCGACGTCTGGAAAAAATTTGCAATTTCGCTGCTCGGCTATGCCGACCACACAAAGGGCTACTACCATTCGCGCGTGAACGAGTCTTTCCACGACATGCTGATTGTTGAAAAGGGCGTGCTGGGCGCAAAATTCGGCGGCGGAAAATTCTCGCTCGCCCGCGGCGACGCGCTCGTCATTCCGCGCGGAAATCTGTGCGACAACTTTGTCAGCAACACAAACACCTCCGTCTGGTGGATTCATTTTGCCGACATTCCGTATTGGTCGGACAGGCTCGGCGCGGAGGTTTCGGTGAGGCAGCTGGGGAGCTTCGGCGCGTTGTCGGCTCTCATGCGGGCTTTCATGGAGGAGGTCTTTTCGCCCGACGCAAGCAGGGCGGTTCTCGCAAACATTGCGTCTTCCATCGTAGAGATTTTCGGGCGCGAGTTTTGCGCGAGGAAGTCTGGCGACTCCGCGGGCGACGCCGTCGCGCGGCTTCTGGCGGAAATCGCCGCAAATCCCTGTGCCGACTGGGACAGGGAGGCTCAGGCGCGGAGGCTTTCCGTTTCGCCGCGCACGCTCGACAACCACTGCATGGCGCGCTTCGCCCGCACTTACTCGAAATTTCTGCGCGACTGCCGCATGGATTACGCCCTGCGGCTTGTCCGCCAAGGCGCGAAAAACGCCGAAATTGCGCGGCTCGTAGGCTATGCCGACGCATATTCGTTTTCGAAGGCGATGCGCGCGCATTTCGGCAAATCTCCGCGCGAGCTTAAAGGCGGCTTCCCCGCCGCGTAAAAAACAAAAGGCGTTCCGGATTTCTCCGAAACGCCCCTGCGTCTGTTCTGCCGCCCTCGGCTATTCGAGCGATTTGAGCATTGCCGCCGCCCAGAGGGTGTCGGGCTTGAGCTTCAAGGATTGGCGGAACGACTCTTTTGCGCGGGCGTCAAGCCCCAGTCCAAGTTCGCCGAATCCCTTTGTCAGGAACATGCGCGAGTTGATGTTTTCGACGCTGTCGCCCGTAGTGCCCTCCGCGCCGTAGAAGTTTGTGTGCGTTTTCACCATGCCCTTCGCGCCGTCGTCGATAAGCGACTTGAAGATTACGTTGGCTTCGGCGGTTTTGCCGAGCTTTTTGAGCGCGCGCGCCTTGTAGAAACGCCAGTTTGTCTTCTTTGTGTTGACAGCCGCCGCCTTTTGCCAGTTCGTTTTTGCGTTCGCGAAGTCGCCGAGTTTTTCGTAGGCGTCGCCGATGAGGCAGTAGGTTTGGGCGTCGCGGGGAATGCGGGTGTCGTAGAGGAAGACCTGATGGTTTTCGGGGAACTTGAAGCCCTCGTTGAAGAGCGCGATTGCGCCCTTTGCGTCGCCTTTGCCGAGCTTGTCAAGCCCCGCGAGAATTACGGCGTCGAGGTATGTTTCGTGGAAGTCGGCAACGCCCTCGCGGGTCGGGAAGTAGCATTCTTTGAGGAGCTTCAAAACCCTGTCGTAGTCGCCGACAAACGTGCCCGTGGATACTTCCGCCGCAAGCGGATAGTAGCGTTTGACGCACGTCGAATGGTTGTTTTTCAGCAGTTCGTAGCGTTCGGCGACGGGCGCGTTTGCGCCTTCGAGCACTTGGTCGATTTCCTCGAAGAACATCGCCTGCGAGTTGTCGAGCGCGATTGCCCTGCGGTAGTAGTCCGCCGCCTTCGGGCAGTTTTTGAAGTACTTCCAGTAGCCGTAGCCGATGTTGCGAAGCGCCATTGCGTTTTTCGGGTCGAGTGAGAGCGACTTTTCCCATTCAGCCATGCCGCGCTCCGCCTGCTTGTCGTAGTAGGCGCAGCCGAGCCAGTAGCGGAGCCTTGCGCTTTGCGGGAAGTCGGCGGTTGCGTTTTCCATCAGAGCGATTGTTTCGAGCCTGAACGGATTGCACGATTCCTGCGGCATTGCGAGTGCGTCGCCGAAGAGCTTTTTGTATGCCTGCATATCGCCGCGTTTTTTTGCGAACGCCGCGAGCCACATTTTGACCGTGGGGTAGGGGGCTTTTGCGTCGGCGCGTTCGAGCAGCTCGACGGCGTCGGCGTCGAAGCCGTTGTGCATGTAGGCGAGGGCGAGTTCGAGGTACGATTCCGCGTCGCCGCGCATGAGCTTTTCGAAGTCCGAATTTTCGCCGAGCAGCATTTTTTCACGCGCCGAATAGACGTCTACGGGGTCGATTGCCGAAACGCGGTCGAGGCACGCGAGCGCGGCCTTTTTATCGCCGAGTTTGCGCAGAATAGTCGCTTTCAGGTTGAGCGCGGGCAGGTTTGCGCCGTTGTAGAGTACGGCTTCGTCGAGGCGTTCGAGGGCGTTTTCATAGTCGCCCGCCTGCGAGTAAATCTGCGCAAGCTGGAAGTTTGCGGCCGAGTTGTACTGGTAGTTCCAGACCGCGCGGTAGAGCGTTTCGACGGCCTCGGCGGTCTTGCCTTCGGCTTTGAGGATAAGTCCGAGGTTGTAGGTTGCCTCGCAGTCGCGGGGGCGCGTGTAGTCTTTCGTCTGGCGGGCGATTGCGGTTGTGAGGTATTTCTTCGCCTTTGCGAAGTCGCCGTGCAGCCGCCAGTAGACGCCCATTTGCGTGTTGGCGCGGGTGTCGCCGGGGTCGCGCCGGAGCACTTCAAGGAAGTAGTCGTTGGGGTTTACGAAGGGGTTGTGGAATTGCAGGTTGCGCATGCCCACAAGGAGGCATTCCTCGGTGTTCTCGATGTCGCGCGGCGCTTTGGGGGGCTTGACGATTTCGGGAAGCGGCTTGTTCGGGTCTTTGACCACGGGCGTGTACGAAAGCAGTGTTTTGCCGTCGGACGATTTCAGCGCGAGCGTGAACTCCGATTCCTTTGCGCCGGCGGGAACTTCGATTGTTTTGACGAAGGGCTTGTCGGGCGCGATGTCGATTTTCTGCGCGAAGATTTTTTTGCCTTTGAGAGAAAGCACAAGCTCCGCGCCGTCGGTTTTTTCGGTCGCGAGCGCGCCGAGCAGCATTTTTCCGCCGCCGAGCAAATCCATGTTGATTGCCGCGCGCTTCGAGCCTTTCTTGACGCCGCCGATGTCGCGCAGTCCGTACCAGTACTGCGAGAAATTTTTGATTTCGTAGGGGGTAATCCATGTGTAGTCAGGCTGGTTGTCGGAGTACGCGCCCTGCATAAGCTCGATGTAGTGCCCCGCAGTGTCGGTGAGGATTTTCGTGGGCCAGCCAGAGTTTGCTCCCCACAGCCAGAACTTTCCGCCCTTTACGATGTTGTGGTTGCCGACGAGCATTGTGCCCGCCTTGCGCCCGTGGTCGTAGCCTGCGATGAAGTCGTCTTTGAGGTCGTGGACGAAAACCGAGTTGTTCGACGGGTGGTTTTTCCACCACGAGATGTCGAGGTTGTTTTCGTACTCCTCCTTGCCCGTGTAGGCTTCGCGCGTAATCGGCCAGTGGCAGAAGCTTTCCTTGCAGTGGAACGTGCCGAATTCCGTGTTTTGCGGAAATATAATCTGGTAGTTTTTATCGACGTATGTGGAGACGTTCGACCAGTAGAGAATGGAGTTGTCGTTCATCGTTGTGTTGGCGAGGCGTCCGCTGATTTCGATGTAAGACTTGTCCGGGTGCAGCGTAACCCCGATTGCCCACGACATTCTGTGGCGCAGTTCGGTTTCGCCAAGCCACACGGTTTTGCTGCCGTCGGGGTTCGAGGTTATGGCGTAGCTTACGGGCATGTGCGACGTCGCGCGGTGGTGGTGGAACACGTTCCATTCAACGCCGCCCGAAATCCACGCGCCCGTCATTCCGACGTTCGCGGGCTTGATTACGTCCTGATGGTAGAAGATGTCGTAGCCGTTCGTTTTGTCTACGGCGTAGAAAAGCCTGCCGCCGATTTCGGGCAGTATGCAGAGCTTGACGTACTTGTTTTCGAGGTACACCGCGTTGTACGACACGTCCTTTCTGACGCGCGTCATGTTGTCGTTGAGGCGGTACGGGTAGACGCTGCGGCGGGCGCGTTGGTACGACCAGTCGCAGTCGAATATCGGCGACTTCTCCGCGGGGTCGAGCGGATATGTCGGGATTGTCGTTGTCTCCTCCCACGCCTTCACCGGGTCGGCGAAAAGCGGGATTGCCGCCTGCGCCGCGAGGACGGCGCAGAGTATTGCTGTTGTCTTTTTCATATGATGCTTTTGCGTGTTAAAGTTTTCGCATTCCGCAAACGGAATACGCAATTCTACCATCGCGGAGGGCTCAGGTCAAATTCGCAAAAACAACATCTTTTCTTAAAATAACATCTTGCGCCGGAAATGCCTGCGCGCAAAAAACGCGCCGCGAAGGGTGTTCGACTGGCGCGCGGAAATTCCGTTTTCCGGTTCGGCTACTCCGATTTTGCGCGGATTATGTAATGCGGGCGTCTCTTTGTTTCGAGGTAGATTTTCGACATGTACTGCCCGAGTATTCCGAGGCAGAACAGCTGCATTCCGCTCAGGAAAAATATCACGCAAATCATGGAGGTCCAGCCGAACGCCGAGTTGTGGAACATCAGCTGGCGTATCGAAAGCACGACGATTGCGACCGCCGAGCACGCGCAGAACGCAAGCCCGATTACCGCCGCCACCGCAAGCGGTATCGTCGAAAACGACGTGAGCGCGTCGAGCGAGTAGAGCAGCAGCCCCCAGAACGACCACTTCGATTTCCCCGCGGGGCGTTCGGCGTTGTCGTATTCAATCCACTTCGTCTTGAAGCCGACCCATTCGTATATTCCCTTCACGAACCTGTTGTATTCGGGGAGTTCGAGGACGGCGTCGAGCACCCTGCGCGTCATCAGGCGGTAGTCGCGCGCGCCCTCGGTGAATTTAAGCGGCGAGATGCTGTTGAGTATTTTGTAGAAGATTTTTGCGCAGTACGAGCGCACGGGCGGCTCGCCGTCGCGCGTGCGGCGGCGTGCGGCGACCGAGTCGAAGCCGCCGTTAAGCATTGCGTCGAACATCTGCGGCAGCAGCGACGGCGGGTCTTGGAGGTCGGCGTCCATAATCGTGATGAAGTCGCCCTTTGCGGCTTTCAGCCCCGCGAACATCGCCGCCTCCTTGCCGAAATTCCGGCTGAACGAAATGAAGCGTATCCGCGCGTCGGCGCGCGACATCTCGCGCAGAATTTCGAGGGTGCGGTCTTTCGAGCCGTCCTCCACGAAAATTATTTCGAAGCGCGGGTTGCCCATTTCCGCCATTGTCCTGAAAAATTCGTTGCGGAAAATAGGCAGCATTTCCTCTTCGTCGCGGCAGGGCACGACCACGCTCAGGAGTCCGTCGAATGCGGGTTTTGTTTCGTTTGCGCTATCCATCTGAAAAACACAATGGCGCGGCGGGCGTTTTTTGCAACAAATAAAAAATCGTCAAAAGCGGCGGCGTCTTTCGAGAATTTTTGCGTCGTCGACGAAAACCGTTCCGCGCGTGTTTCCGACGAAAACGGAGAAGCTTGCCGACGCCGCGTTTTCGGGGGCTTTGGCGATTATCCTAAGCTTCGCGAAGTCGAAAAATCCCGACGGCGCCTGAATGCGCTTTGCCGAAATCTGCCTTCCGTTTTTGTCGGAGAACGACAGCCGCGCGTAGCAGACTTCGCCGATTCCCACGTTGCCGTGAATCCGCGCCTCCGCCGCGTAGACCTTTCCGCCCGACGCCCGAACGGAGTTCGTGATTCCGACGAAATTTTGCGACGACATCGCGACGGATTTCCGTCCCGAATACGCGCGTTTGTCCGACACCGCGAGCGTTTCGGGGCTTGCCGAAAGCTTGAATGTCCGCCAGCCCGCCAGCCCGTTTTCAAAGTCGGGGTTTTCCGAAATTCGGACGGCGTCGGCGGCGAGTTCGGCGAGTCTTGCGAAATCGTCGCCGAGCAGTTTTTTTGCGCGTCCGGCGGTTTGCGGATTTTTTAAAAGTCGCTCGCCGACAAGTTCTCGGGCGTCTATAAAACTAATTTTTTTCCACACGGAGAAATCGAACTTCGGATATTTTGTATTTTCGTCATAGCGTTCCATTGCGAGCCTTTTGCGGGTTTCGGCAATTTGCAGGGCTTCGAGCGTTTCGATTGCGTCGGCGTCGGACTCCGCGCCCTCGAAGAGTTTTTTTTGCAGCTTGTACGCGTCTACAAACGCCTTTGTGATGTCGAAAACGAGCCTGATTTCGCGCACTCTGTCGCGTTCGGTTTGCGTTGCGCCCTTCGCCGTTTCGGCGGCGGAGAGGGCCGATTCCATCTTGCCGATTGTGTCGGCGTCGAGCAGTTCCGCCTGCGATTCGCGCTTGTAGAGTTTGAGCCATGCGGGCTTGTCGCGCCTCGAAAGCCACGCGTTTTCGGCGGTCTCGAAAAACTCGTCCACGCTCCCCGCGGCGTTTCCGAAATACGACCTGAAAAATTCGCCGCGCAGTTTGTCGGCGTCGGCGTTTGCGTCTTTGAGCAGCTTCGAGAGAATGTACATTTTGTGCGCGTCGTATGCCCACAGCGGGCGGCTTTCGCAGACGTAGAGCGTCGCGCCGAGCCTCCGCGCGTATTTGAGCGAATCGGCAAGCAGTTTCGGCGAGCCGCGCGGCACAAAGTAGGGCGCGCCGTAGTTGTAGTCGTATATGCCGAGCCTGCCGACCCCCGACTTCGCCCATTTTTCGAGCAGCTTCAAGTCCTTTTTTCTCTCGGTTTCGTCGAAGTTGTTCTGCCTGTCGGCGCAGAGGAAAACTGCGGCGTTCGGCGACATTTTGAAGTCGGGCGGGTTCTCAGTGTAGAGGTAGGCGATTTCCGCGACGAGCCTGTCGGGATACCGCGCCGACACAGCGTTCGCGACGGCGTTTGTGAACGCGAACACCGCGTTTCCGTAGTCGGCGTATCCGTGCGGAGTGGCAGGGCGGCGCAGAAGCGCAGTCGGGGGCGTGTCGTCGAAGTTCGGCGCGTCGGCGTAGGAGACGCTGAACATTTTGCGGTCGGGGTGTTTTTCGAAAAATTCGCGGGTTTTGCCGGCGGCGAACTTTCTGACATCGGCGTTTAGGAAGTCTATTTGCGGCTGTTTCGTTTCCGCGAACGATATTCTTTTGCCGCGCCGCATTGCGAGCCAGTCGGGGTGTTCCGCCGCGACGGTAGCGTTTACAATGCGCGTAAGCGAGTGCGCCGAAAGCGCGTAGGTGTCGTTCTTGCCGTTTGCCGCCGCAAAGAATTTCGACGCGTCGTCGTACTGAGGAAAAAACCTGCCCGAATACGAAAATTTTTTCGACGCCTTTCCCGCGGCAAACTTTGCCGAGCCGTCGCGGACAATTCCGAGCGGCGGCGGCGCGAGGACTCGGACTCCCAAAAACTTTTCCGCAAATTCGCCGACGGCGGATTCTGCGTCGTCGGAGTTTGCGTAGTTTATTTCGGCGGAGCGTCCGCCCGCGCGGAGTTCGACGGAATCATCGGCAATGTCCGCATGCGAGATCGTTATTTTGTAGTTCGGCGGAAATTCGACCGCGCTTTCGGCAAGCAGGGTTTCGAGCATTTCGGCGGCGCGTTTTTCCGCGACAGTCGCCGCGCCCGCCGCGCAGGCGAGCGAAAGTGCGGAAGCCAGAACTGTCGGAAAAATGCGCATGTCGGGGGATAATGGTGGAGGTCGGGCGCGGATTTGTCAAACACAAGCCGCCGTTTTTCCAAAAGTATCCAAAGTATTTTTGACTAAAATTCGGGAGCGGATAAAATCGCGCACATGAATGCAACAACGCAGATTAAAAATACCGTAAAGATATGCGCCGACTCAAAGCGTTTCGACTCCCCGACGGATTCCGAAACGGGGTCGGCTGTAAAATTCAGACAGTTCGACGCCGTCCAGTTTGGCGTAGTTTTCAGGACGAACGGCGCGCTTGCCGACCTCTCGAACGCCGCGTATGCCGAGCTTGAAATCTCCGACATCGGCGCGTTGAACCGCCCCGAACCGCGCACCGCAAGCGTCCTTGTCCGCAAGCGCGTATCCGCGCTGGAAACGTCGCTCGACGAATCCGCCGTCGCGTCGGGAAGCTGCCACGCGACTTTCGAATTGGACAAGTCCGACACGAAAATCGACGCGGGCGAAAAGTGGATGCGCATCTACGCGGTCGATTCAGACGGCTCGCGCACGTCGTTTGCAAACGGCTGGATTTTCGTAGAACCGACATACGGTGAGGATTCAAATTTGGCGACGCCCGACGACCTGAAATACTTGGTGTCGGCGCGCGACTACGCCGAAGTTTCGGAGGGCTACGCAAACGGCGGCGGCGCGGGGCTTTCCGAAACATCGCCCTATTATAAAAACAACTCGAAGTATTTTTCCGAACAGGCGAAAGCGCATACGGAGTCTTCTTCCGCGTACGCCGCGCAGGCGGAAAGCTCCGCGCAGTCCGCAGAGGCGTCGGCGGAAATTGCGGGCGGCTATGCTTCGAACGCGGCGGATTCCGCGGCGTTTGCTTCCGTTCAGGCGGAAAGCGCGTCGGCTTCGGCAAGTTCGGCGCAGTCTGCAAAGGCGGAGGCGGAATCGGCAAAGACAGCCGCCCAGCTTGCCGCGGCAAGCGCATCTTCTTCGGACGCGGGGCGTCTTGCGCTCGCCAAAGCCGACAATGGCATTCTTTACTTTACGGGCGGCTCGGCGACGGCGACTCCCAACCTCGCCTTCGACACGCTCTCGGTGCTCTTTAAAACCGACTTCGACTTCTCCGTCCCGCAGACCGACCCCGTTTTCTTCCCGTTCTATGTAGGCAAGACAACGCTCGGCAAATTTATTCACGTCCAGTACGGCAACAACAACACGCTTCGCGCCTTGATAAACGGTGTAATCGTGGGGCTTTTCAATCGCGCCGACATCGCCGCTCTCGTCGGCGACGGACTCAATGCCCTTGCGTTTGTCTTTAAAAAACTCTCCGACGGAAACATTCAGACTTCGCTTTTCGTCAACGGTGTCGGGGTTCAAAACCGCGCGACCGCAACGGCGGAGTATCCGACTCTCGACAGCTTTCTTTCGATAAACCGTTGGGGCACTGCGAGCGTCTACGCGGGCACGGTTCGCTATTCCGACTTCTGCATTTTAAACTTCGATGTTTCTGCCGCCGACGCCCCGTACTCACTCGCAGAGTACCAAAAAGGCAAGCGTCTTCCGCCGTTTTTGAGCGGCGGCGTCTACATCAAAAGCAATCCCGACGTGGTGGCGCAAGCGACGCCCTCGGCGGGCAACCTCGGACAGACAACGCAGGGCACGCTTGCAAAGTCCGACAACGGCTACACACTCACCCTCACGTCCGCCTCAACCCGTCGCTTTTGGTTTAAGTTCGACAAAAAGTATCCGGCAGGCACTTGGTTTAGAGTGCGCAGAGGTGCGCTCACATGGGACGGCATGGAGACCACTGGCAGCCGCATTTCGCAGACTTCGCTCAACGTCGGCACATCGACACTTGCGCCGTATACAACACCCGTTAACGACCTGCCGACAAGCGAAGCGGTGGACGTAGTTTTTCAAACGCCCGTCGAGGCCGACATGGTGGGCTTCCCGACTTGGAACGGCGCGGACGTGCCGACCGCCACGATTTCGATTCCGTACTTTGAATTTGAAGTGCTCGGCGCAACAACCGCCCTTGAAAACTACACATTCGACGGGAAAATCCGCGACGCTTCGGGCAACGAAAGCCACGCGACAATAAGCGGCTCTGTTGCGGGAGACATGGACAATTCGGTAAATCAAATATATTCGGCATTCTCGGCAAAATACACTCAGGAGAACGCGTAATTCAAAAATTCACCTATGAAAATAAACCTACAAACAAACATCAACGGGGCTTCGCAGACGGTCGAAGCCGAAATCAGGGGCGTGAACGTGTACATCGAAACCGCGTTCGGGCGCAGTGTAATCGAGCTGAGGGAGAAGTCGGAGCTTGCGGCGATAGAGCCGTACGCCGAGACGATTCAGGCGATGGCGGACGCGTATGCCGCGCTTAAAAATCCGCAGGCAACGGAAGACGCGGAAACTGGCGGAGAAAGTTCGGGCGAATCGGAAAGCGGCGCTTCAAACGCAGACGGCGAAGCTTCGGGCAATGCCGACGCAAACGGCAGTATGGAAACGCGCGGCGCGGAGTCGTCCGAAACATCTTCCAATGCGTGTTCGAAGGGCGAATAAATGGACGGGCTTGAAATACTCGGCGCAACGGGCGCGGGCGCGGTTGTCGGCGGCGTTCTCACATGGATTACCGCCCTCCGCAAGGAATCGCACGAGCGGCAGCTTGCCGTAATCGACAAACTGCGCGACGCCGCCCGCGACGCCGACGACAGCGCCGACAAGGCGGCGGCCCGCGACTGCTCCTGTGTGGGGCAGCGGGTTCGGCAGTTCATCATAGCGGCGTTGATTTTCAGCTTCGTTGTCGCGCCGTTCATTTTTGCGTGGACAAACATTCCCATCGCCGTCGAGCGCACGGAGGAGTGGGGCGGCTACCTTTGGGGAATTGTCCCCGAATACACGCGGCAGGTGATAGACTACGCCGCGGGCTTCTACATTCCCGCCGAATTCAAAGTGGCGTTTATGGCGATTGTCGGCTTCTACTTCGGCAGGAGTGCGG
>JAJXPD010000058.1:0-431 GCA_021641325.1 Opitutales bacterium | reverse complement strand
GAATATCCGCGCGGTCGAATCTCCGACCGTTTCCCGCCGCCGCGCCGCAACGGATTTTGCGGGCGCGGCGGAGGACGCCGACATTTCGAGACGCTCGGATTTTTGCGCGCGTTTACAAAAATGCGCTTGACTTGCCCACACAATTTTAGATGATTCAATACGATTTTACCGACGAAAAGTCGGCGGACAATATGCCTAGATGGCGGAATCGGCAGACGCAGCGGACTCAAAATCCGCCGGTAGCAATACCGTGAGGGTTCGACCCCCTCTCTAGGTACTTTTCCACAACCCGCGAAACACTGTTTCGCGGGTTTTTTTGTGCCAATCGTTATTTGGCAATATTTGGGCTTGTTCGGGGCTTGCAAGATGGCGTTTAAGAAACAGGTCGCCGCGTGGGTTGTGCTTGTGCGCAATGGGCTAATGGGTGGGTG
>JAJXPD010000237.1 GCA_021641325.1 Opitutales bacterium | reverse complement strand
TGCGGGGTGCGTGGCGTACGCGGTTATCCCTAACTACGGAAGCTGTGCGAAACGCCCTCCCCACTTTTCTCCCAGCGCAACCTAAAAAACTTCGTGCGCAAGCACTCATTTGTTAGGCGCGTCAAAGTGCTTTCATAAGGGTGGCTTTCCTGTGCACACAGGGCGCGTGGCGTACTTATGTACGCGAGCGGTCTGGGGGCACAGGGAAACGCCCTTAGGGAAGTACTTTCACGCGCCGTTAGAATAAAGAGTAGCTCACGGTTAGCCCTGCCATTACTATGGCTACCATGCTCATCAGCTTAATCAGAATGTTCAGCGACGGCCCCGACGTGTCCTTGAACGGGTCTCCGACCGTGTCGCCGATTACCGCCGCCTTGTGGGCGTCGGAACCCTTTCCGCCGAAATTGCCCTGCTCTATGTATTTCTTTGCGTTGTCCCACGCGCCGCCGCTGTTGGCCATGAACACCGCCAGCACAAAGCCCGAAGCCAACGCGCCGCCGAGCAGACCGAGCACGCCCGCAACGCCGCAAATAAGCCCCATCACCACTGGAGCGGCAACCGCCAAAAGCGCGGGGAAGAGCATTTCGCGCTGTGCCGCCTTTGTGGAAATCGACACGCAACGCGCGTAGTCGGGGTCGGACTTGCCCTCCATGATTCCCGAATTTTCGCGGAACTGCCTGCGGACTTCGCTCACCATCTGGTTCGCAGCCCTGCCGACGGCGTTCATCGTGAGACCGCAGAAAAGGAAGGACATCATCGAGCCGACGAACATGCCCATCAGAACTTTCGGATTCATGAGGTTCACCTGATAGACCTGCATGAAATCGGCAAGGGAGGCTGTTTCGATTTTTCCGCCGAGCTTTTCGAAAGCGTCGATAGTGCTTTGCGCGTAGTCGGAAAGCGCGGAGCTGCCCTTGATTCTCACAAGCCCTATTCTAAGCTCTTCGACGTAGGAGGCAAGCAGGGCGAGCGCGGTCAACGCCGCCGAGCCGATTGCGAAGCCCTTGCCCGTTGCGGCGGTCGTGTTGCCGAGAGAGTCGAGCATATCGGTGCGGCGTCTTACCTCTTTGCCCAAGCCGGACATTTCGGCGTTGCCGCCCGCGTTGTCGGCGATAGGCCCGTAGGCGTCGGTCGCGAGGGTAATGCCGAGGGTCGAGAGCATGCCGACCGCGGCGATTCCGATTCCGTAAAGCCCCTGGCTCATGTTCGAGAAGTCTCCGCCCGCCGAGAACGCGTACGCCAACGCCGTGCCCACTACGATTGCCACCACGGGATAGAACGTGGAAACCATGCCCGTGCCAATGCCGCCGATTATAACGGTTGCGGGGCCCGTCTTGGACTGTTCGGCAATGCCGCGCGTGGGCGCGTACGCCTCCGACGTGAAGTACTCGGTGATTTTGCCGATGAAAATGCCAGTGAGAAGCCCCACCATTATCGAGCCCCAGTTGCCGAGCCAGTTTTCAAGCCCGAGCAAATAGAGTATGCCAGCCGACGCCAGCGCGATGAACACGGAGCTTGCGTTTACGCCGCGCCCCAGAGCGTCCAGAAGCTCTTTGCTCGACGCGCCCTTTTTGACGCGCACGAAAAATATTCCCACAACCGAGAGCACCACGCCAATCGCCCCGATTACCATCGGCGCGAGAACCGCCTTCATCTGCGTGATTGGGTCTGTCATGTATGCCGCCGCGCCGAGAGCCGCAGTCGCAAGAATCGAGCCGCAGTATGATTCGTACAAGTCCGCGCCCATGCCCGCAACGTCGCCTACGTTGTCGCCCACGTTGTCGGCGATTGTTGCGGGGTTGCGGGGATCGTCTTCGGGAATGCCGGCCTCGACCTTGCCGACGAGGTCTGCGCCGACGTCTGCGGCTTTCGTGAAGATGCCGCCGCCGACGCGCGCAAAGAGAGCCTGCAAGCTTGCACCCATGCCGAAAGTAAGCATTGTGGTCGTAATTACGACCATTTTATGCGTTTGCGAAATGTCTTCTATAAAATAGTTGAGAACGAAAAACCATACCGAGATGTCGAGCAGCGCAAGCCCCACGACCACAAGCCCCATGACCGCGCCCGAACGGAACGCGACGCGCAGCCCGTGGTCGAGCGAATTTTTTGCGGCGTTTGCCGCCCTGTTCGAAGCGTATGTTGCGGTTTTCATGCCGAAGAAGCCCGCAAGCCCGGAGAAGAAGCCGCCCGTGATGAACGCGAACGGAACCCAGCCGTTTTGGACGTTCAGACCGTACGCCAAGAACGCGAAGAAAAAGAACAGCAGGACGAACACAAGCCCCACTATTTTGTATTGCTGCTTCAAATACGCAAGCGCGCCGTGTCGGACGTGCAGGGCGATTTTCCGCATGATTTCGGTGCCCTCCTCCTCTTTTTTCATGCCTTTGTAGAACGCCAGCGCGAAGCCGAGCGCGATAATCGACGCCGTCGGCACGAGCCAAAAGACGGGGTTTATTTCGGGCGACGCCGACGCCGCCAAAACGTTTAGGTTTTCGATATTCATAGTGCTGCGATTTGTTAAATTTATGCGTTGCGCG
>JAJXPD010000057.1 GCA_021641325.1 Opitutales bacterium | reverse complement strand
TAAAATATACTATTCTATGAACAAACGCATACAATCACTAAAAAAATATATCGTGGACGACAGGCTTCACAGAGCCTTCCGCCGCGACGCGAAATCGGCGCATCTCGACGAACTGGCGGAGGACTTCCGGGCGGCGGGAATGACGGCGCAGGAGCGGTCGGGCAGAATGTTGGAGGCGTTTCTCGCCGCGGAAACTCCCGTTATTCTGCCGAACGAAAAAATAGTTTTCACCCGCACGATAAGGGACATTCCCGACTACTTCACGCCGTCGGAATGGGCGCAGATTTCGACGACGCATTTCATCCACGAAAAGGGAGAGGTCTTCAACCTTTCGCCCGACTACGAGCGCGTTCTCGCCGAGGGTTTGGACTCGCGCAAGGCCGCGGCAAAAAAAGGGCTCGAAACGGCCGACGCGCAGGGGCGCATCTTTCTGGAATCGGCAATCCGCTCGATTGAAGCCGTTCAGAATTTGATAGACAGGTATGCGATAGAAGCGGAGAAAATCGGACAGCCGGACATCGCCGAAGTCCTGCGGGCAGTGCGCGGAGGCGCGGCGAAAAGCTTCCGCCAGGCGTTGCAGCTGCTACGCATTATGCACTTCTCGATATGGGCGGCGGGCAACTACCACAACACGCTCGGACGGATTGACCAATACCTTTATCCGTACTACCGCGCAGACGTCGACGGCGGCAAAATTTCGAAAGATGAGGCGTTCGATTTGCTCGAAGAATTTTTCCTTTCGTGCAACAAGGACAGCGACCTTTACATCGGAATGCAGCAGGGCGACAACGGGCAGAGCCTTGTGCTCGGCGGGCGTTCTCTTTCGGGCGAATATATGTTCAACGAGCTTTCCGAAATGGCGCTGAGGGCAAGCTACGAACTTGCGCTAATCGACCCAAAAATCAATATCCGCGTAGATTCGAAAACGCCGCTCGAGGTTTTCGAAAAGGGGTCGGAGCTTACCAAAATCGGGCTCGGCTTCCCGCAGTACAGCAACGACGACGTTGTGATTCCGAGCCTCATCGAGAAGGGTTATTCGCCCGAGGACGCGCACGAATACGTGGTTGCCGCGTGTTGGGAGTTTATCGTGCCCAAGTGCGGCACGGACATCCCCAACATCGACGCGCTTTCGCTCGTCGACTGCGTAAGCTTCGCGCTTGCCGACCTGCCGACCTGCGCAACTTTCGACGAGTTTTACTCGCTCGTCGAGCGCCAAATCAAAGCCCGCGCCGACGAAATGTGCCTGCGCCACCGCAACATTTATATGAAGCCCGCGCCGATGATGTCGGTTATGTCGGACGCAATCGAAAGGGGGCGCGACATTTCGTTCGGCCTTAAATATAACAACTACGGCGTGCACGGAACGGGTATTTCGACGGCGGTTGACTCGCTGGCGGCGGTGAAAAAATACTGCTTCGACGAAAAATCCGTTTCGGCTTCCGATATGCTCGAGGCCGTCCGCACGAATTTCAAAAACGCGCCCGATCTGCTGAGAAAACTCCGCAACGAAGCCCCGAAAATGGGTCTCGACGACGACTGCGCCGACGCGCTCGCCGTGCGCCTTCTGGATTCTTTCGCCGACGCGTTCGGGGACAAGCGCAACGAGCGCGGCGGCGGCTACCGCGCGGGAACGGGCACTGCAATGTTCTACGTCTTCCACGGCAAGGACCGTCCCGCAACGCCCGACGGCAGGCTCGAGGGCGAACCGCTGCCCGCCAACTATTCGCCGAGCCTCTTCCTGTCGCAGAAAGGCCCGATGGGGGTTGTGAAGTCTTTTGCGAAGCCGCACCTAAAAAACGTCGCAAACGGCGGGCCTTTGACGCTCGAATTCGACGCGTCGGTCTTCCGCAACGAGGAGTCGGTGCGCAAGCTTGCAATGCTTGTGCGCACGTTCATAACGCTCGGCGGACACCAGTTGCAGCTCAACACGGTCAACCGCGAAAAGCTTTTGGACGCAAAGGCGCATCCCGAAAAATACCGCAACCTAATCGTGCGCGTCTGGGGCTGGAGCGGCTATTTTGTCGAGCTTGACGAATGCTACCAAGACCACGTAATCGCACGGACCGAGTTCGCCCTCGGATAGTAGAAAGGGATTGTTTTTATGAAGGAAAAAGTAAAAGGCTATATGTTTTATGTGGCGTTCGTGGCGTCGCTCGGCGGCTTTCTTTTCGGGTTCGACACGGTGGTGGTGTCGGGCGCGGAAAAGGGGATTCAGCAATTCTACGGGCTTTCGGGTTGGGTTCACGGCTTTACGATGGCGGTCGCGCTCTTCGGCACGATTGTCGGCGCGCTCGTTTGCGGCAAACCCGCGGAAAAGTACGGCAGGCTCGAATCGCTAAAGGTCGTTGCGTATTTGTACTTCCTTTCGGCGGTCGGCTGCGCGGTCATTTTGAACTGGTGGACGCTCGTATTCTTCCGCTTTATGGGCGGGCTTGCGGTGGGCGCGTCGTCGGTTGTGGGTCCTATGTACATCGCCGAAATCGCGCCGTCGAACTGGCGCGGCAGGTTCGTTGCATTCTTCCAATTCAACATCGTTTTCGGGCTTGTCAGCGCGTACATTTCGAACTGGTACATTAGCACGCTCGGAATCGAAAACGACTGGCGCTGGATGCTAGGGGTTCTCGCGCTTCCGTCGGTACTCTTCGCCGCGCTGCTTTTCACGATTCCCGAAAGCCCGCGCTGGCTCGTAAAAACCGGCGCGGAAAAGCGCGCCGCCGAAGTGCTCGACAAAATCGGCGACACCGACGTTTCGCAGTCGCTTGCCGACATCAAAACTTCGCTCGCCGACACCGTAGCCGACGAGCCGCTCTTCCAGAAGAAATACTGGAAGCCCATCGCAATCGCATTCTTTGTAGCAACATTCAACCAACTTTCGGGCATCAACGCAATCAACTACTACGCGCCGCGAATCCTCGAAAGCGCGGGCGTGTTCCGCGAATCCGCGCTTTTGCAGTCAATCCTCATCGGTATGACAAACCTTGTTTTCACGATGCTCGGAATGCTGCTTATCGACAAGTTCGGGCGCAAGAATCTGCTCTACATCGGTTCGGTATTTATGACTATTGCGCTTCTTTCCGTGGCGGCGGGCTTCCAGTATAAGGAGCTTGGCGGGTACTTTATGCTCGGTTCGCTGATGCTGTTTATCGGGGCTTTCGCGCTGTCGCTCGGAGCGGTAATTTGGGTTCTGATTTCGGAGGTTTTCCCGACGAGCGTCCGCGCGAAGGGGCAGGTCTTGGGCAGTATGACACACTGGTTCTGGTGCGCGCTTCTGACGTGGGCGTTTCCGATACTCGTCGAAAGCGGACTTTCCACATGCACGTTCGGCTTTTTCGCATTGATGGCGGCGTTGACGTTCGTATTCGCCCTAAAACTTCCGATAACGAAAGACAAATCGCTCGAGGAAATCCAACGCGAGCTTACGGGACAATAGGATTTTAGCCGTGCCGAATATGCATTCGGCACGGTTTATTGTTTTTTTGACAAGGCACGCTTACAATTAGCAATTCGAAGCGGAGAGCTCTGCAATCAAAACGTTGCGCTACGCTGTCTGAAAAGGGTTTTTGCGCACAAAGCGGGACGGTTGCAATGCCGCCCCGCTTTTGTTTTATTCGCTACTTTTTCGTGATAAGCGAAATTTTGCCGACGTTGCCGAATTCGATTTGGCAATAGTCCCAATTCCAATCCTTGGATTTCCACGTTCCGTCTGCGAACGCTTTGAGCGAATCGAAGAATTTTGCGCCGCGCGGCAGGTCTTGGATTGTGTAGAAGCGCGGCCAGATGCTCATGAGTTCGCCGAGCGCGTGGTGCGGGCAGTCCATCAGGTTTCTCAGCGAGGCGTACAGGACTACTTCGATTTTGCTTTCGGGCTTCGAGACAGAACCGGTAATATCGATTTCAAACGGCGTGTTCTTTATTACGCCCGCGCGTTTGCCGTCAACGAGAACCTCCGCCACGGGGCAGTCGAGGTTGCCGAGTTTGAGCACGATGCGTTCGCCCTCTTTCTTCGGCGTTTTGACGTTTGCGGAATACGCGAGTCTGCCCGCGTAGAACGGAAGTCCGTTCGTAGTTGCGTCGCCGAGTTTGAGCGGCGCGGGGTTTGTGATTGCGAGCGCGTCTTTTTTTATCATCACGATGTTAGGAATTTTCGCCTTGTAGTCAAGGTTCTGCGGGTTGACGGGGCGCGCTCCCGTATCGACCGAAACGACGGAGAAGTCGCCGACCAAGTACACGGCTTCAAGCTCCGTGCCGTATCTGCGCCACTGCGGCTTGTATGTGGCGAGGTCGCCGTATTTGAAGTCGCGGTAGTGCATTTCGATTGTGTTTTTGCCGTCCTTGACAAGCCCCGTGATGTCAATGGGCAGCCAGCGGAAGTCGCGCCACGCAGGCAGGCCTGCGTACTTGACTTCCTTTCCGTTCACCCTGATTTCCGCGCGTTCGGGGTATTCTACCACAAGGCGCAGTTTGCGGTTCGGGTCGAAATTCTTGGCGTTGAAAGCGTAGACAACCTTTACGTCGCCGTCGTACTTAATCGAATTCAAATAGTTCATCGCTTCGAGAACGGGAACTTCGCCGTCGATGCGCTTTTTGCCGCCGTCGTACGAGAACGAAACGTAGTCGAGGGTCATTGAATTGTCGTCGAGGCGTTTTGCGCTCCAGCCCGAAATTTCGCGTTCGGCGACGGCTTTCGGCTGCGCGGCGTCGGGTTGGGGCGATTCCCTTGAAACGCGGACGTACAATGCGCCCGCCGTTTCGATTGAAATCGGCAGTTCGAGAGTGTCGCCCTCTTTCGCGGCGGCGGTGTCGGAGATTTTTCCCGTCTCGACGTCGAGCACCTGTGCGCGGGAGAATCCGCCGCGAATTTTCGCGACGCCGTCGAGCTTTTCGGCGCGGCTGAGGTTTGCCAGCATAATCAGGCGCGAGCCGTCGTTGAGGTTGCGGACGTGCGTCCACAGTTGCGACGAATCGCCCGATTTCTTTTCGAGCTTTACGAATGCTGGCGAGAATTTCTCGATTTCGCCGCCCAAGTCTTCGGGGTTTACGAATTTTACGTCGGCAAAGAACGTGTCAAGCTCCGCCGACTTTTCGCCGTCGATAAACTTCGGCGCGCTTCCCGTGCGCAGAATCAAACCGCCCGCCGACTTGAATTTTTTGAGTTTGTCGAAGGTCGAAGGCCTGATTGTGTCGATTTCGGGCACGACAACCACGCCGTAGGACATCTGCCCTATTCCGATTCGTTTGCCGTCTACGAAGCCGTTTTCTTCAAGCATTTGCTCGTCGCCCAAGTCGAATGTAAGCTGCTGTCCGCAAAACTGGTCTACAAACGCGCGGAACGATTCGGAGATTTTGGAGGTACGTTCGCGGGCGGCGGCGGGTATCGGCGCTCGGTTTTTGCCTATCGTTCCCAGATGCCAGTTCATGGCGATGCTCTCCTGCGGGTGGAGCACGAGAATGTCGGCGGCGTATTTGCCCTGCGCCATCGCGTAGCAGGCGCGGGCGAGCGGCACGTCAACATACGAATTGAGATTCCACCACGACTGCTGATAGTTTATATTTTGCGGGAAGTCGCGCTTGCGGCAGCCCGTCTGCGAGAAAAGGCTCAGGTGCGGCACGATGAGGTTGACGCCCAAAATCATCTGCTGGTGGGCAATCCACTCGCGGTCTTCGAAAGTCAGAGAGCCGCCCGTGCACCCGTACATTTCGGAAAGCATGCGCATTTTGCCCGTCTGGTTGCAGACGCTCTGGCACTGCTTGCCCGTCTGCGCCCCGAATACCCTGCGGCTCAAATGGTCGATTCCGGGGATTCCCATTTGGCGGTAGTACGGCATGATTCTGCCGCTCCACCTGTGCTGGTTTGTGGCGGTATCCTCCGCCATGCAGTGCCCCGTGAGAGCCGCTCCGCGCGCGGAAAGATAGGTGTTAAGCTGCCCCATAAAGTTCTTTTCGAAGAGCGAATTGAGCGTGCGGAAATATTGCAGGCGGAACTTCTTTGCGCCGTCGCAATCGCCAAACAGCTTGTGGAAATGCGGAACGGGGTCGTACCCGTACGACTTCTTGAAGGCTTCGAGGAAGTCAGACGAAAACGGGATTGTGGTGTTCCAATCTCCGTATTCTTTCTGGCTTGTGAGCGCGGGTTCGTCGGTAAACTCGGCGACAATCGTCGAGCCGTAAGCGTCCTTGTAGCGGTCGTAGTAGGACTCGTACGCCAAGCGTTTGAATTCGCCCATCGCCGCTTTCGACATCGTGTCGACATACGACGTTCCGTTGAACCACGCGTTGCCCTGCTTTGCGCGGCAGACGTAAATTTGAATGCCGTCCTTCGGCTTTCCGATTGGCGTTGCTTCGGCGGGAACTTCCGCGCCGACGGGGCGGGCGAAGAGCGACTTCATCGCATAGTTGATGTCGGTTTGCAAAACCGTGCCGCCGCTGAACCCGCTCGGCCACTTGTCTTCGTCGTAAAGCCAAACGAACATTCCGAGCTTCCGGCTTTCGTCTACGCACGCGTCGACCGCCTTGAACCAGTCTTCGCCGAGGTAATCGGTCAGCAGTCCCGTGCGGCTGTGAACCATTGAGCCGCCCCACCCCGCCTCTTTCATGAGGCGCAGCTGGCGGCGAACCTCCGCGGGCTCCATTGTTTCGTTCCAGCTCCAGAACGGAACAATTCTGTACGCGGCGGGCGGATTCTTGAAATCTTCAAGAGAGAACTGCGAATTTTTGTCGTAGTTCAAATCGACCGCGCATTTTTTTTCGGGCGCGGATTGCGAGTTGTCGGCGCCGCCCGTGCACGCGCCCATTCCGAGTGCGGCGAATGCGAAAAGTAGGCAAGGTAGTTTTTTATAATTCATAAATGACATAAATCGTTTGACGGAATTTAATGTACAAACGCCCAAATAAATTTCAATCTTTTTCCAACATTTTCTTTAAAACTTGCAGAAAATTGTTCGGCGCGGAGGTGTCTGGATTTTATGCCTATATTTTGCCCGCACTTTCCGCCCGCTGTTTTTCGGGAAAAATTACGATAATGTCTGGGGTATTCAAATAACGCCCTGCTTCTGTCAAAGTTTTCTTGACTCGAAATTTTGCGCAGGTACTATTCAGCGGACTTTATGGAATTTGTTATAATCGCCGTCCTGATAATTTCAAACGGAATACTCGCAATGTCGGAAATAGCCCTTGTGTCGCTTCGCAAGGCAAATCTGGCGGCGGACGCAAAACGCGGAAGTAAATCGGCAAAGCGCGCCATTGAACTCGCCGAAAACCCCGAAAGATTTTTTTCGACCGTCCAAATCGGAATTACCCTTATCGGAATTCTCACGGGCATTTATTCGGGCGACGCAATAGCGGGAAAGCTCGGGGCGCGTCTGCGCGAGCTCGGAATACCCGCAAGCTGGGCGGTTTTCGGCGGGCAGGCGGCGGTTTTGCTTGCCGCAACCTATTTAACTTTGGTTTTCGGAGAACTCGTCCCCAAGCGAATCGGGCTTGCCGCGCCCGAAAAAGTGGCGAAGCTTGTGTCGGGCGCAATGACTGCGCTTTCCGTCGCAACCGCGCCGTTTGTCTGGATTCTCGGCAAATCGAGTTCTGCGGTGCTCGGGCTTTTGGGGATAAAAAACGTAAAATCGAAAGTCACCGAACGCGAAATAAAATCCCTAATCGAAGAAGGCGAATCCGACGGAGAAGTCCAACCCGTGGAGCGCAACATCGTAGAACGCGTTTTTACGCTCGGCGACAGATGCGTGGAATCGATAATGACCCCGCGAAACGCCATGGAAAGCATAGATATATCGCTTTCAAACGCGGAGATTTCGGAAATCGTGGAGAAGACCCAGCATTCGGTGTATCCGATAACGCGCGGAGGCTCGCTCGACGATATAATCGGAACGGTAAAGCTGGAATCCCTCTTCGGCAAACTCGGCAATCCGAATTTTTCGGTGCTTTCGGTTGTCAAGCCCGCCCATTTTTTCAAAGAGGACACGCAGGTTTACAGCGCGCTCGAACAAATGCGCGAGTTGCGGCTCAAAAACGCCATAATTTCAAACGAGTTCGGCGTAACGCTCGGAATGGTAACGCTAAACGACATTATCGACGCCGTGCTCGGCGATATGCCCGAAGCCGACGAGGAAACGGATATAGTCAAACGTCGCGACGGCACATTTCTTGTGGACGGGCAGTGCCCGTTTCACGATTTTCTGATTTTCTTCGATGTCGAGGACGACGGAGAAAACGCCGAATACAATACCGTTGCGGGATTGATTCTTTCGGTATTAAAACACATTCCCCGCGCGGGGGAAATTGCCCAGTGGGGCGGATTCGAGTTCGAAATTGCCGATATGGACGGCGCGAGAATCGACAAAGTAATTGTAAAGCGTCTGGAAAATTCGGAAGAATAAATCTCCGCAAAGGGAACGCATTTTTATAAAAACAACGGCGCGGAGCTAAGCCGCGCTGTTGTGTGATGGTCGCCCTGTTTTTGTCGGGAGGAATGCTACTTTTTGAGCTTTGACAGCCTTTCGATTTGCCTTGCGACCTCTTCGCGCAGTGTGATTGTGTAGGCGTCGGGGTCGGGCATCATTTCGGCGGAGTTTCTCGCTCCGGGGTTCGGGTAGACTGCGTACGACTTTATCTTTTCTACCGTAGCGAGCGCGTCTTTGTCGCCCGTTTCCTTTGCGAGCTTGTCGAGCATGACGAAGTATTCGAAGTCTTCCTGTCCGTCGCGGACAGACTCTATTCTAACCGAAGAGAAAATCTCGTTGCGGCCGATGATTTCGCCCGTGTAGATGAAGTAGCCGTCGCCGTTCGGAAAGCGGTTGCGCCGCTTGATTCCCGGGGCTGGCGCGCTGATTCTGTCTTTGTGCATGCCCCATTTAAACGGGTTCTGCATGTACCAGTCAACCCCCCAGTATTCGTAGCCGAGGAATCCGCCCGCGAAGCAGAACGCCGCCATCATGCGTTCCTGCGCGTTGTAGGGAGTGTCTATGCAATAGTTGCCGTCGGTTGTGAACACTTTTTGCTGTCCCTGTTTGTCGATTTTTACGATTTCCGCGGGCGTCGCCGCCGCCGAGACGTTCAGCCCCCAGACATCGACCTGCTTTTCGAGCGGTTCGGCGTAGCCCCACGTGCTTGTGTAGACGCGGGCGTCGGGGGCGTTTTTGTGGATAAGCCCGAAGTACGCGTTGAGCATGTCTGCTACGTTCTTGTTCCAATAATACGGCTCGTCCGACATGAACAGAATGAAGTTCTTTGCCCAGCCCTTTTCTCGGATATGGTCGAAGACAAGCTTAACACGCTGCGATACCGCGTTGACGAATTCGGGCGAAAGTTTTGAGTAGTCTTTTGTGTCGGTATAGGGCCATTTTGTATCGTAGGGAGCCTTGCCGTCCACCTTCGGAATCGGCATGCCGAACGCGTGCCCCGGCAGAAGCATCAGGTACATCATCGGCAGTCCTAGCTCGTCGAACGAGAGCTTGCAGAACTTGTCGAACTCGGTGAAATCGGCGGAATATTTGCCGTTTTCGATTTTGAATTCGAGGCGGTCGTGCGAGTCCACCGAGACGCGTTTTGTCGCCATGAAGCGTTGGAGCGCGGTGCGGTCGTAGAATTTGTTGTGAATGCCCCTCTGGGTGGCGGGCTGACGCCATGTTCCGCTGCTGCCCTCGCTGCGCTTGTCGAAAAGAGCCATGAGGTGGGTGTTTTTCGGCAGCGTGAAATCGAACACGTTGACCTCGTAGGGGACTGCGCCCACAACCTTGCCGTCCGCCTTGAATTCGACAGTCCCTTTGTAGACGCCCGCTTTCGTGTTTTCGTCCGCCTTGAATTCAATCCAGACCGACTCCGTTTTGTTCGGCGAAAGGTCGATTGTCTTTTGCGGAATAATCGGGTCGGGATAGACTTCCGCCATGGAGTTCGGCGGCACGCAAAGCTCGTGGAATTTCAGCTCCGAGAAACCGTAGTAATTCGACTTCGAGTCTACGACCACATAGCCCGCGACCGCCGTCTGCGAAGCCGACAGCTTCGAGCCGTCAGCCGAGACCGCTTCGGAGACGCATATTTCCGTTCCGTTCAGGCGCGTATTTGCGCGTACTGCGAGTTGCAGGTTTTCTACCTCGTTGCGGGCGAGCGAAATTTTCGCCGCAGTTTTCTTTGCGGGCGGCGCGTAGAACGGGAAAACCTTGGCGACGGAATTTACCTGCCACGCGGCGAGTTTTCCGTTTTTGCCGTCGTCGAACGCGGTTCTGTAATCGTAGTTTTCCGCGCGGCGCACCGAGCCGAAATAGACCGACGACACAAGGCAGTCGGTCTCGCCCGACTCGTTGATGTTTACCGTGTATATTCCCCTGTCGAAGCGGTTTTGCGAGATGAGCGCGCTGTACTGCCAGTCGTCCGAGGCATCGGTTTTCGTCATCAGGTATGTCGGCTGCTTGCCGCCGCGCTTGTAGTGGCTAAGCCTCGGAATCCTTACCGTCTTGTTCTTCGACTTCAACTTCGCGAGGTAGATGTACGAGCCGCGCGGCACGTCGATATTCTGGTATACGCCGTACCATTTTTTGTCGTCTTTTGTTATTTTGAGGTGGAACGCCTTTTTGCCGTCGGCGTCCACGACCGCGCCTTCGTCGCTTGTTTCCACGCGTTTTCGCCACGAGTCAAGCCCGTTTGCAAAAACGGGGTTTTTGAGCATGTTCGAAGGCGACGCCACGATTTTTTCGAACGCCGCGTCGTCAACAACCGTGCGGGTGTTCGCCTGCTGGTCGCTCATGACGTAGCTCGACTGCTTTGTGCCGCCCGTTTGCACGATTTGGTTTTTTCTGTCGCGCTTGAAATAAAGCGAGTATTGGATTTCGGACTTCGGGGCGATTGGGTCTACGGCGAAGAGCATATAGTCGCCCATCAGCATGAAATCCACTTTTTTGCCGCCGCGGAAGAACGCGAAGTCGGACTGCGAAAAATTGCCAGCCGACACGCGTTTAATCGGGATATACCCCAAGCCCGCCATCGACGGTTTTTCGGAAAGGTTGTAGACCGACGACACCATGCGGACATCGTATTCGTCTGGCGAAACGTCCCAAGTGTCGGCTTCGGGTATTTTTTCGAGGGAAAGCTTTTCGGGCTTGTTGAGCGCATATGCAAGCTCCACGCCCTCATTTTTGAATTCGAGGTTCACCGAATCGAAATACGCGTCGCCGCCCGAAATTTGCGCGACGGTTCCGACTGCCATTGTTTTGTAGCCTTCGGGAATTTCCACAAACGCCTCGGCTTTTGTCCAGTCCGTCGTTCCGCGCAGGCATACTTTGGGAGAGAAAAAGAGGATTTTCTTTCCGCGTTCGGTCGGGAAGAGCGCGACGTAGAAGCTCACGCCCCTGTGGTTTTTCTCGACAACCGCGTTTTCCGATTTCAGCCACATCGAGACCCTGCCCTTTGACGGCGAAACCGTGAACGTGCGCTTTACCGCAACCCAGTTCGGCGTCGAGCCCTCCTTTACGTGTGTGTGGACGGATTTTTTGCCCTTGTGGGCGTATTTTGTCGTGATTGAATTGACGTGGTTTTCGTCGGTGTCCTTTTGCGTCCAGCCGCCCTCTTCAAAAGACTTCATCTTTTCGAAAGACTCTTTGAACAGCACGTTGTCTACGGCAAGGTAGTCGGGCTGTTCCAGGGCGGCGGGCGCGTTGTAGTAAATCCAGACGCGCGTAGAGCCTTGCGGGGCGCATTCGACGGGAACTACAATCGACGCTTTTTTGCCGATTCTCTCCGCGTCGGGAGACACAGCCCAGAGAAGCTCGTTGCCGTTTGCGCCGACTACCC
>JAJXPD010000056.1:8332-11860 GCA_021641325.1 Opitutales bacterium | reverse complement strand
GGTTATAAAAGCGAATTTTGGAATTTATGCAAGCATCGAAGTACATTTGTCTGATTTTCTGCGCAACGGCGGCGGCGGTCGCGCTCCTTTCGGGCTGCGGCGAAAAATCGCCCGAACAAATCGCGGCTGAAAACAAAAAACAAAGCGAACTGTCAGTGCGTCGGGCGCAGGTGCTCATGTTCGAAAACAAGTCGGCGGAGGCAATCAAACTGCTCGAAGAAACCTACCAGAAATGCGGCAGCCGCCCCGAACTTTGCGAAAACCTCGCATACGCGTACATGCAAAACGGACAGCTCGCAAGCGCGGCTATGTTCTTCGAAAACGCGGCGGCGCAAAAAGGCGGCGACGCAGAGCTTCAAATCAGCGCGGCAAAAGCCTACGAACAGTCGAAAGCGTTCGACTCCGCCGCAAAGGCATACGAAAAATACCTGAAAATCAAACCCGCCGACCCCGTCGCGCGCCGCGCCCTCGCCTCGTGCTACGAAAAGCTCGAAAAATACCCCGAAGCCCTCAACTCGATGATGGAGGGGCTTCGCGTATCGGGACGCAACCCCAACACGGCGGAAGCCGCGAAAATCGGAAACCTTTTCGTGAAAACGGGCAACGCAATCCAAGCCCGCAAATGGCTCGAAGCCGCATTCAAGGCGACGCTTCCCGAAAACGTCGAAACGCGCAGGGAAATTCTCGTGGGGCTGATTACCGTCTACCTTGCGCAAAAGGAAACCGCCCTGCTCGACACCGCAGTCAACGAGCTTGACAAAATTGCGCCCAACGAGATTGACCAGAAATATCCCAAGCTCCGCAAGCAGCTCCAAGACTTCAAAGACTCGCTCAAAGCCGCGGAAGAGGCAATCAAGAACGCCGAAAGAAAGAAAGCGGAAGAGCTTAAAGCTGCCGAGGAGGCAAAAAAGGCAAAGGAAGCCGAAGCCCAAAAGGCCGCCGAAGACACAAAAAAGGCAGAAAGCGAAAAATCCGAAGCAAAGCCCGAAGCCGACGCTTCCAAACCGCAAGACCTTACCCAGAACGAAGCCGTCGAGGAAAAAGCCGAAGACGCTCCCGTAGAGCAGAAGACCGACATCAAGGACGAAACCGACACCCCCGCGAAGCCCTCGGAGTACGACACGCTTGTCCAGAAATGCTACGACGCAATCGCAAAAGGCGACGCCGCGGAGGCTGAAAAATCGGCGCATCTTGCCATCGCCGAAAACTCCGCGCCCGAAGCCGCGTGGCGCGCGCTCGCAAAAGCCTACGAAATGTCGGACAAACACAACGACTCGTACATGGCGGCATCGGAGGCGTACAAACGCAACCCCGACGACATAGACGCAACCCTATTCTACCTCCGCAACGCAAGCAGAGTTCTCAACAACGAGAAATTCCTCAACAAGGTCTACCTTGCGCACGAGAAATTCCCCAACAACCCCGAAATCTGGGTCGATTTGGCGCGGACATACAAGCTCATGGGCGACAAGCGCAACGCGCTTTTCTTCTACCGCCACTTCTTGGCGAACACCCCCAAAGAGCACATTCTCTACGACGAAATGGAGGAGGAGTACAAACAGTTCTCCGAAAACAAGCAGTAAATGGCGAGAATCAAACAATCGTCGATAGAGGAAGTCAGGGCGAGGGTCAACCTCGCCGACTTTATATCGAACTATGTCGCGCTGAAAAAAAGCGGCTCGGCGTTGAAGGGGCTTAGCCCGTTCACGCACGAAAAGACCCCGTCGTTTTTCGTCTACCCCGAAAAGGGATTCTACTATTGTTTCAGCACGTCGCAGGGCGGCGACCTCTTCAAATTCGCGATGGTCAAGGAAAACCTGAATTTTCCCGAAGCCGTCGAATTTATAGCAAAGAAATACGCAATCAATTTGGAGTACGAGGCGGGCGGAAACGGCGCTCCGCCGTCGCTTAGAAAGCAGCTGTTCGACATTCACGAGGACGCCGCCGAGTGGTACGCCCAGCAGTTTTTTGCCGACACCCCCGATGCAAAGGAAATCCGCGACTATTGGACTATTGACCGCGGCTTCACCCTCGACGACGCAAAGGAGCTGCGCATAGGCTTCGCCCCCGTCGATTCAATCGAGCTGAAACGCCTGCTCTATAAAAAGAAGTACCAGCCGGAGGCAATCGTGGCGTCGGGCATTTTCTACGCGCACGAAGGCGACAGAAACATACGCAACTTCCACCCGCGCTTCCGCGGCCGTATGACAATTCCGATCTGCGACATTCAGGGGCGGGTAATCGCATTCACCGCAAGAAAGACGCGCTTTACGCCCGTCGCGCCGTCGGAGGAAGGCAAGTACGTAAACTCGCGCGATACGGAAATTTTCAAAAAGAACCTCGTCGTGTTCAACATGGACAAGGCGAAAAACTCCGCAAAGGAAAGGAACGCCTGCATAGTTGTGGAGGGGCAGCTCGACGCAATCCGCATGTATTGCTCCGGCTTCAAGAACACGGTCGCCACGCAGGGAACGGCGGCGGGCGCGGAGCACTTCGCGCTGATAAAACGCTACGCAAACAAGGTGGTTCTGCTTTTCGACGGCGACAACGCGGGGCTTCACGCGGCGTTAAGGGTTATCCCAATCTGCTTTCAGGCTGAGCTTGAACCGTTCGTGGCGGTTATCCCAGACGGCGACGACCCAGACTCTTTCATAAAAAAACACGGCGTCGACGCCATGCGCGAGCTTGTGGAAAACAAAAAGCGCACCGCGCTGAGCTTCGCGGCGAAATACATTCTCGCCGACAACCCCGACCCCACCCCGCAGGACAAGCGCAACGCGATTCTCTCGCTGTTCGAAATGGTCGCCGCCTGCCGCTCGCGGGTTTTGCGCGACGACTACCTCAGGGAAATCTCGACCGCCACAATCGCCGACTACGCCGCCATCGCGCAGGACTACGCCGAATGGTCGCAACGCAACATAAAACGCGGCTCGGAGGAGGAAACGGAACAAAACGGGGAAAATCGCAGTCAAGGAATGTTGACAAACGCCGTATACGACGCTTTATTAGTGAGTTTGCATTACGAAAATGTCGCGGAGGGTCTGTCGCAGATTCTCGACGACGTTTGGATTCGCGGCGATGCGGTAGAGGCGCGCACACTGAGGCGGCTTCTGGCGCTGCACCGCGAAGGTGTCGGCTTCGAAATTTCGGAAATCGACACGTGCTTTGAAAGAGACGACGAAAAAAACCTCATATATAAAATATGCTCGGAAGAGAAATCCTCGATAGAAAATCCCGTAAAGTACGCAAACGACTGCGTGCGTAAAATATACAAAAACTTCTACGCCGACGAAATCGAATCGCTAAACAAAAGGCTCGTGAGGGCGCAGGCGACGGATTCGGAGGAGTCGATGGCACTGCTCAAAGAGCTGTCTCGGCTGCGGCGCGAGTCGAAGAAACCGCCGTCGGAAATCGAGGAATTCTAAACTTTAAGAGAAACGAATATGGCCACAAAGAAAACATCAACGAAAACCGCCGCCCAAAAGCAGGCGGCGAAAAAACCTGCGGCGAAAGCCACCGCGAAAGCCC
>JAJXPD010000056.1:6866-8322 GCA_021641325.1 Opitutales bacterium | reverse complement strand
AAAACTCCCGTAAAACCAGCGGCAAAGGCGGCGGCAAAGCCATCGAAGGCGCAGGCGAAATCTCCCGCAAAACCCGCCGCGGCGAAAGCAATCGACGATGAACCGAAAGGCTCGAAGAAGCCGAAAAACCAGGCCGCCGAGCACAAAAAGAAGCTCAACGACAAAATCCGCCAGCTCATACACCTCTCGAAGGAAAAGGGCTATCTGACAAATCAGGACATCAACAAGTACCTTACCGAAACGCTAAGCGACCCCGGCGAATTCGACAACGTAATCAATATTCTCGAAAACCTCGAAGTCGAAATTCTCGACAGCGACGAGGAGGTCGAAAACTACAAGACCCGCAAAGAGGAGAACGAGGAACGCCAGACACGCGCCTTGCAGGCGGACACTCTCGACGACCCCGTCCGCATGTACCTCAAACAAATGGGACAGGTGCCGCTGCTCACGCGCGAGGAGGAAGTGGCGATTTCAAAGCGCATAGAGGCGGCGGAAAACAAGGCTGTCAAGGCGTTGTTCTCGGTCTCGCTGACGAACAAATTTCAGATAGACATCGCAAAAAAGCTCGCGGCAAAAGAGGAACGCTTCGACAAAATCGTGCTCGATAAAAAGGTCGAAGTCCGCGAAAACTACTTTGCGGAACTGCCCGAATACATCAAAAAGGCGGAGGACATTCAGACGAAGCTCGACAAATCTTGGGAAAGCGCGGAAAGCGCAACAAACACCGCCCTCAAAAAGCGCCATATAACGCTTTTCAAAAACCTCGAAGCAAAACTCAAAGACATCTACGTCAAGGGCTTCAAATTCAAGCTCAAAGTTTTCGAGGAATTTCTCGACACGCTCGCGCCCACACTGCGCGAAATCGAAGACCTGCTCTACAAACTCCGCGCGATAGAGAAAATAGGCAAGAAAACTAAAATCGGCGACAGCAACGCAATCAACGCCCGCCTGAACGAAATCAGGAACAAATATTGCATAGACCCCGCCGAACTCGTCGATTTGGTGAAGTCGGTGCGGCAGTCGATGCGCGAGGCGCACAAGGCGAAAACCGAAATGGTTCGCGCAAACCTCAGACTCGTGATTTCCATTGCAAAAAAATACACAAACCGCGGGCTGAACTTCCTCGACCTCATTCAGGAAGGCAATATGGGGCTGATGAAGGCGGTCGAAAAATTCGAATACAAGCGCGGCTACAAATTCTCGACATACGCCACTTGGTGGATTAGGCAGGCAATCACGCGCTCAATCGCAGACCAGGCGCGTACAATCCGCATTCCCGTCCACATGATTGAAACGCTCAACAAGGTCATGCAGGTTCAGAAACAGCTTCTGCAAGAGCTTGGGCACGAGCCGACGCCGGAGGAAGTGGCAAACGAAATGCAGTTCCCCGTGGAACGCGTGCAGTCGATTATGAAAATGGCGCAACAGCCGATTTCGCTCCAAAGCCCCGTGGGAG
>JAJXPD010000056.1:0-6856 GCA_021641325.1 Opitutales bacterium | reverse complement strand
CGACTTCATCGAAGACAAGGGCGCGGAAAACCCCTACGACATGACAGCATACTCGCTCCTGCGCGAAAAGCTCATGGACGTTCTCGACTCGCTCACGCCGCGCGAACGCAAGGTGCTCACGCTCCGCTTCGGCTTGCAGGACGGCTATTCGAGGACTCTCGAAGAGGTCGGCAAACAGTTCAATGTAACAAGGGAAAGAATCAGGCAGATTGAGGCAAAGGCTCTCCGCAAGATGAGACACCCCACCCGCATCCGCCAGCTCCACGGATTCTTCGAAGCCGAAGACAACGCAAAAGGCCCCGGCTTCGACCACTTCAAAAAGACGAAAGATGCCGAATAGACTTTCGATTCTCGCGTCGCGCACGGTTTTGTGTGCGGCGTTTTTTTCGCTCGCGGCGGGCGTCGGGGAAGTCGCTGCGCAGTCGGCGCGGCGCGGACTCGTGGGGCGCACGGCGGAATCGCCGTCGATACGCCGTCTTGCGGAAGCCGCGCCGCAAAAGGACATTGACCTGTACGTCGGAAGAATTGTCGAAAAACACGGCGAACACGTCATCGTAAACGTGCTCTCGCGGAACTCGGTCAAAGGCCGCGCGCCCGTGTACTACGCGTGCGACATCGAAATGCGACCGACCGCGATTCTGCAAAGCGACGGCATTGTGCACCGCGCCTGCGCGTCGTTCAAAACGGTGAGCGGCACCGCGCTCGTCGGAGACGTCGTGATGGTAAAATACCCCGCGCCCGAAGAGGAAAAATAGCGGATTCCGCGCAAACCTCCCGAACCTACGCGCGCTTACGCGGCGAAAATTTGACAAATAAAAAGGCGGAACGGGATTCCCACGCTCCGCCCAAATTTTAAGCGCAAAAAAGCCTAACGCCAACGCCGTCGTAATTTTGCGCACGAAGCGACATATTGAAAGCGGCGGCGGGTTGCGGATTTTTTGCATTCCCGCGCCGAGCGGCAGACGGCATTTCGCGATTTCCGCAATGCCGACAGCTCCCGAAACGGAATTTGCGCCCGCGCGGCGGTTTTTGTTTTAGCTGCGCAATTTTTCGCGGTCGCCGACGCCGAGCGGCTACAATCCGCGCTCGAACGCCCTTTCCGCCTTTTCGACAACGCCGGACTCTTCGGGCCGTTCTGGCGTCCACGAACCGCCGACGGCGCGGACAAGCTCGACGGCAGCCCTGAACTCGTCCCCCCTGCTCTTAATCAGGGCAAGTTTGTTCATGAGCGCGTAGCGGTGCGCTTCGCTCGCCTGAAAATAGTCGGCAACGCCGCCCTCGTACTGAGTCTGGGCAAACTCCTCCACCTTCGCGGCGGCGGCGGCGGCAACCGCGCGTTCCGAGACGCGCTGTTTTGCAAGCGACGCTTTCGCGAGTGCGTCTTCCGTTTCGCGAACCGCCTTCAACACGGTCGCCTTGTATTTTTCGAGGCTCTCCCTGTGCTTTGCAAGGGCGACGCGCTTCTGCGCGCTCAGCCTGCCCGCCTGAAAAATCGGAATGTAGACCTGCGGGCTTACGCCCCACGCGAACGAGCTTGAATTGAGAAGCTTCGAAAATGCCGTCGATTCTGTGCCGAGCGAGCTTGTAATCGAAACCGTCGGGAAGAACGCCGCCTGCGCCGCGCCTATGCGGAAGTTCGCCGCGCAAACCGCGCGTTCGGCGGCGGCGACGTCGGCGCGCCTTTCGAGAAGCTCGGACGGCAGAACGCGCGGAATTTCGGGCGCGACGCCGTCGAGGGGCGCGGGCGAAATTGCGAGCTTCGCGGGGGTCGTGCCGAGCAGGTTTGCGGCGAGGTTTTTTGCGAGCGCGATTCTTTCTAGCATGTCGGTAAGCTGGGCTTTCGCCGAAAACTCCTGCTCAGTCGCGCGTTGCAGGTCCGACTCCGTCGCGGTCTGCATTTCGAATCTATCGCGCACGAAGCGCGTTTCGGACTCGCGGATTTCCACCGTCTTTTCGAGCAAAATTTTCTCGGCCTCGAACTCGCGCAGTGAAAAGTACAGCGCAGCAAACTGCGTGCGCAGCGAAAGCAGCGCGCTTTCGTACTCGTTTTGCGCCGCCTGAGCGTCGGCGCGGGAGGCAGCCAGAACGCTGCGGATTCTGCCGAAAAGGTCGGCGTCCCAAGTGAGGGTAGCCCCGATTGCCCAGTCTTCGAAGCGCGAGCCGAGCGGGCGCAAAATGGAGCGGTCTCCGACTTCCGTCCTGAACCAGTCGCCCGACACACCCGCGTGCGGGTAGAGCGCGCCGCGCTTTATGCCGGCGTTTTCGCGCGCCTGCTCGACGCGGAAGAAAAGCGATTTCAAATCGGGGTTGCTTTCGGCGCATTCGCGCATGTATTTGGAAAGCTCCGCGTCGCCGAATACCTCCCACCAGTCGCCGCGGGCGGCGGTATCGCGCGGGGCGGCGTTTTTCCACAGACCGTTTTCGTTGGCGAATTTTTCGAAATCCACGAATTCGGAATTGTCGGGCTTTTCGTAGTCGGGACCCACCATGCAAGCGCACGGCAGAACCGCCGCCGCGAGAAGCGAAATTTGTTTCAAATATTTTTTCATTTTAACAGACCGTTCCTATTGTTTTTTGTCCGTTTTAATTTTCGGAGAAAAGCTCCGCCTGATGAGGTAGAAGAATGCGGGCGTAAAGACAAGCCCCGCCGCCGTCACGCCCAGCATGCCGAAAAAGACGGGCGTTCCGAGCGCGTTGCGCAGCTCCGAGCCCGTCCCCCGCGCTAGCACAAGCGGAAGCACTCCCAGAATGAACGCAAACGATGTCATGAGAATCGGGCGAAGCCTGTTTCGGGCGGCGTTCGACACCGCGCCCACGACGTCCTCTCCCGCCTCTTGCCGCTGTTTTGCGAACTCCACAATCAGGATTGCGTTTTTGCACGCAAGCCCTATCAGCACTATGAACCCTACCTGCGTCATCACGTTTATGTCCATGCCCAAGCCGCGCACGCCCAAAACGGAGAACAGCAGAACGAGCGGGACAATGAGGATTACCGAAAGCGGAAGCCGCCAGCTTTCGTAGAGAGCCGCCAAAATCAGAAACACGAACACCACGCTCTGCGCAAACGTTATCAGAGCGGTGAAACCGCCGACGCGCTTTTCCTGAAACGCCAAGTCGGTCCATTCGATACCCATGCCGTCGGGCAGGATTTTCGCGCAGATGTTTTCGATTGCGGAAATCGCCCCTCCCGTCGAATGCCCCGCGGAAACGTTGCCCATGATTTCGGCGGCGGGATACAGATTGTAGCGCGTGATGACTTCGGGCCCCACCGTGCGGCGCAGTTTTGCGACGCTCCCCACTTGGACGGAAGAGCCGCCGCGCGCGGGAATGCGCAGTTTCAGCACGTCTTCGGGCGCGGCGCGGTTGCGGCTTTCCGCCTGCGCGACAACCCTGTAAGAGCGGTTGAGAATGTTGAAGTCGTTGATGTAGGTCGAGCCCAAGTTGAAGCGAAGGGCGTCGAAAATCGGGCTTGCGCCGACGCCGAGCCGCTCCGCCTCCTCGCGGTCGATGTCGAGTTTCAGGCGCGGACTTTTTATTGAAAACATGGTAAGCGCGGTCGATATGGAATCCTCCGTGCGGGCGGAATCAACCGCCTCCGAAACCTTGCGTTCTACCGCCGCAAGACCGAGCGACTTCCTGTCCTGAACGTATCCCTTGAAGTCGCCGCCCATGCCTATGCCCGACACTACGGGCGGCTTCACCGCAAAAAACTGCGCTTCGGGAATCCGCATATTGAACGCGTCCATGAGGCGTCCGATACTGTCGTCGAGCGGAATGCCCTTTGCGACGCGGCTTTCCTTGCCTTCAAGCTGAATGAACATCGTGCCGCCGTTCGACATGCGCCCCAAGTTTGCGATGTTAAGCCCCGCCAAGCTCATGTATTTCCGCGCTTCGGGAAGCGTTTCGCCGACGATTTTTTCCGCCTTTTGCATGACCTCCGCCGTGCGTTCGAGCGTCGCGCCGTCGGGCAGCTGCACGGCTATGTAGAAGTAGCAGGTGTCCTGCGCGGGAATAAACCCTTTCGGAGTCGTCCTGAAAACCACGACGGTCAGCGCGATGAGCGCGACAAACAACGCGAGCAACGCCCACGACCATTTCAGGATTGCCCGCACAAAACGCCCGTAAAGGTCGGCGGCGCATTCAAAGCATCTGTCGAACGCAGAGAACAGGCGTCCGAGTATGAAGTCGTAGCAGCGTGTGAAGAGGTCGGGACGCTCGGCGCGACGCAGGAAAAGCGCGGAAAGCGCGGGGGTGAGAGTCAGCGACACAAGACCCGAAACTATCGTCGAAGCCGCGATTGTCAGCGCAAACTGCCTGTAAAATTCGCCCGTAATGCCCTCCACAAACGCCGTCGGCACGAACACCGCGCATAGCACGAGCACGATTGCCACAAGCGCGCCAGCAACCTGCGCCATCGCCTTTTTCGTCGCCTCCTTTGCGTCGAGCCCGCCGCGCATGTTGCGCTCCACGTTTTCGACCACCACGATTGCGTCGTCTACGACAATCCCGATTGCCAAGACAAGCCCGAAAAGCGTGAGGTTGTTGATTGTAAAACCGAAAAGGTGCATGAAAAAGAACGTGCCGATTAGCGAAATCGGAATCGCAAAAAGCGGAATCACCGCCGCGCGCCAGTTCTGCAAAAACAGCATCATCACGAAAACCACGAGCACGATTGCCTCGAATATCGTGCGGAAAACCGCCATGATTGAGTCGGCAATGTAGACGGTGTTGTCCATGCCGACGTCGTAGTCCAAGCCCGCGGGGAAGTCCTTTTTCATTTCCTCGAAGAGTTTTAGCACGTTGCCTGCGGTGTTCGACGCGTTCGAGCCCGGGGTCTGGTAGACGAGCAGCGCGACGGCGTCGCCGCCCTTGTAAAACGCGGCGTTCGAGTACGAGTACGCGCCGAGTTCGAGCCGCGCAACGTCGCGAAGCTTCACAATGCGCCCGTCTCCGAGCTTGCGCACGACGATGTTTCCGAAGTCCGACACGTCGGCGAGCCTGCCCTTTGTCTCGATGAGAAGCTCGTGGGCGGCGGATTTGTCGAAAATCGGCGACTGGTTGATTTTGCCCGCGGCAACCTGCCTGTTCTGGTTGCGCACGGCGGCGTAGACTTCGAGCGGCGATATGCCCAAGTCGGCGAGCTTGTCGGGGTCGAGCCACACGCGCATGCTGTACTCGCGCGAGCCGTACGCTACGAGGTCGCCGACGCCGTCGACGCGCAGAATTCTGTCGCGCATTTGCGTGAGGTAGTAGTTGGTTATGTAGGTTGTATCGCGCGATTTGTCGGGCGAGTAAATGGCAAGCCCCAAGAGAAGGCTCGGCGAACGCTTCACAACGCGCACGCCGATATTGCGCACCTCTTCGGGCAGAAGCGGCTTTGCGACCTCCACCCTATTCTGCACAAGCACCTGCGCGGCGTTGATGTCGGTTCCAAGCTCGAAGGCGATTTCAATGCTTACCGTGCCGTCGGAATTGCACCTGCTTGTGATGTACATCATGCGCTCAACGCCGTTGACCTCCTGCTCTATCGGGGTCACGACGTTTTCCATGAGAACTTCGGGCGACGCCCCAGGGTACGCGGCGTCGATTGCGATTGTCGGCGGAACGATGTCGGGGTACTGCGAAATCGGCAGGCGCGAAAAGCCTATCGCGCCAAGAAGCACTATGACGACCGACACGACCGTCGCGAAAATCGGTCTGTCGATGAAAAAGTTGCAGAAGTTTTTCATTGCCGATTTTTCCTCGACGGGCTTGACTTTGCGCCCCGACGACGCACGCTGTATCCCCTTTACCACGACGCGCGAATTTGCGTCGAGACCGCTTTCGACAACGCGCAGATTGCCGTCCGCCGCGCCGAGCACGACGGGAGTCTGGCGCACGGTGTCGGCTTCGTCCACAACCCAGACGAAGCGTCCGACCATGTCGGTTCCGATTGCGTCCTCCGGCACGAGAAGCGCGTTCTTCGCCACGCCCTCCGAAACCGTGATGTCGGCGAACGCGCCCGCCATCAGCCCGCCGTCGGCGTTGGGAATGTCGGCGCGGAGAACGAGCGACGCCGTGCCCGCGCCGAGCGCGTTGTCGTAGTAGCACAGAACTCCCTCGTAGGCGCGGCTGTCGCCCTTCATGACGACCGAAACTTTCGCGCCCCTGCCCGCGTCGATGTCGGCGAGCAGTCCCGAATTTTTATAGCGGACGGCGTCCGCGCTGTTTAGCTCGAAATAGACTTTCGCCACGGAATTGTCCACAATCCGCGCAAGCTTCGTGGCGTGGGCGGCGACCAGATTTCCCGCGTCCACAAAGTTCTCGCCCACCCTGCCCGACACGGGCGCGACAACCTCGGTAAACTCCATGTTCAGACGCGCGTTGCGCTCGGCTGCCTTAGCCTCCAAGAGCTTGGCGTTTGCCACAAGAAGCTCGGTCTCGCGGGTCTGGTACGCCTCTTTCGAAATCGCGTTGCGCTTGAAAAGCCCGCGCGCGCGCAAGGCGTTTTCCTCGGCGAGTTTTATTTTAGACTCAACCGCCTTGACGTTCGCCTCGGCGGCGGCAAGAGCGGCGGCGTAGGGACGGCTGTCTATCCTGAAAAGCACGTCGCCCTTTTTGACATTCGCGCCTTTTTTAAATTCGACGGAATCGAGATAGCCGCCCACGCGCGCGCGGATTTCAACATACTCGTTCGCGCCGATTTTCGCGGAATACGAGGCGTTTTTTTCGAAATCGCGGACAATCGGACGCGACACGACGACCTCCGACGGAAGCTCCGCCGAGTGTTGCGCGGGCTCCTGTTTTTTTCCGCAACCCGCTAGGATTGACGCCGCAAGCAATGCGGCGAATGCGTATTTTATGTTCATTGTTTTTC
>JAJXPD010000236.1 GCA_021641325.1 Opitutales bacterium | reverse complement strand
CCTCGGCACGGCGGCGTACGCGGACGAGTCGGACGCATACCGCAAAATGGTCTCGAACGATTATATCGAAAAGAGCAAGCAGTGGAAGCCGATGAACGAAACCGACGCAATCCGCTACGCAAAAACGATGTCCGACTTTCAGGCAATGTTCAACAAGAACACTTGGCGCTCGTGGAGGGCGTGGGGAATCCCCGGCGGAATGGTTCCGTGGCGCGACGCCTACGGCTGGCCGTCGGTCGGCGGCAACGTCGATTTGCCCTACAAACACGGCGCGCTCGGCTGGCAGCCGAAGCAGGCGACCCGCAGGGGCTTCTACGGAATGTCGAAAAACGGGGCGACCCCCAACGCGTCGGGCAAGGCTCTCATCGAAAACCAAAAGCACGGCCTTGCGTGGATAGGCGGCAAGCCATTCACCGACAAAGCCCACCACTTCTACGGCGGCGACAAAATCGAAAAGAGCGCGGTCATAACAAACGACCTCCGCAAGGACGCCGAATACTCGCTTGAATGGACGGCGACGTTCGGCGGCAAAAAAATAGCATCTGGCAAGCTGGAGGGCGTCGCTCCCGTCGGTGAAACGGCGTTCGCGCAGTTCGCCTTCGGCGCGCCACAAACCGACGCAAAGGCAAAGGGCAAAATTACGCTGAACGGCAAGGTCGGCGGAATCGAAAACTCCGACGAATTCGAATTCACCGTCTACCCGCAGACAAAATTCCCCTCGGCAACCGTCAAGGTATTCGACCCCGACGGCAAGACCGCAAAATACCTCGAAAGCCTCGGCGTAAAAACCGTTCCGTGGGACGGCTCGTCCGACGGCGGACTCCTTGTGATAGGCGAAAACGCATTCGCCGAAAAGCCTGCGGGCAAAATACAGGCTTTCGTCAAGGACGGCGGAAGCGTGCTCGTGCTCTCGCAGCCGGAGGAAATTCTCGAAAAAAGCTGCGGACTGCGGCTCTCGCAATTCGTCTCGCGCAGAATGTTCGTAGTGCCGACGGTGAAAGACCACCCCGTTGTGGCGGGTCTCGATTCGGAGGACTTCCGCGACTGGCGCGGTGCGGGCACGTTCGCGCCCGAACGCAAAATGGTCGATACGCTCGGCGACCCAAGCCCGAAATACGGCTGGCACTGGGGCAACCGCGGCAGCGTGGCGTCGCAGTCATTCGAAAAGCCGCACAGGTCGGGCTGGCGTCCGCTCTTGGAAGGCGAATTCGACCTGTCGTTCTCGCCGCTTATGGAACGCGAAATCGGAAAGGGCGTGGCGGTCTTCTGCGGGCTCGACCTCATCGGGCGCACGCAGCGCGACCCCGTGGCGGACATCGTGCTTTCGCGCCTGATTTCCACGCTTTCCGACCGCAAACCCGCGCAGGAAGCCGAACGACCGACATTCTACATCGGCGGCAAACGCGGCGAACAATTCCTTTCGAGCCTCGGAATCAAATTCGAAAAGACCGACAAAATTCCGCAGTCGGGCTTGGTAATAGTCGGCGAAGACTCGAACGCCTCCGACGCCGAAATGCTCGCGGCAATGGAAAACGGCGCAAACTTCGTGCTCATCGAACGCGCAAACGCCGCCCCGCGCTTCGGAATAGCAAAGAAAGACGGCAGGGTTTCGAAAGCGCTCGGACTCCCCGACTGGCGCGAATTTAGAGGCGTTTCGCTTAGCGACGCCCACACGCGCGCCGACATTCCCGCAAAGCTTTTCGACACAAAAGATTCGGCTTTCGGCGGAATCTGGGCGGTTTACAGGCACGGCAAGGGCGCGGCGTTCATGGCGTCGCTCCTGCCCGACGAATTCGACCTCGACAAACAGCCCTACCTCAAATACACATCGTGGAGAATGTACCGCACGTTCTCGCAGCTGGCGGGCAACCTCGGCGCGAAGTTCGACTTCGACGGCACGCTGTTTGCCAAAAACGCAAACACGAACGACATTCCGCTCGACGGCGAAAAGAACGCGTGGAAATGCCTCCCCGCAAAATACGTCAAGGGCGACGCGTCTAAGGCGGACTTCGACGACTCAAAGTGGAAATCGCTCTTCCTGCCTTCAAACACCGACCAAATGGGAACGCCGCTTTACCCGCAAAAACGCCCCTACTGGGCGCGCAAGCAGGTATTCGTCCCAAAGAGCTGGAAGAACGACAAGCTTGCAATCAAGCTCGGAAAAATCGTGGGCTGCGACGAAATCTACTTCAACGACGTAAAGCTCGGCGAATATACGGGCGACCCGTGGAAGGGCTGGCTGTTTGAACGCAGCTTCGAGCTGCCGTCGGACATCGTGAAATTCGGCGACTACAACACGGTTTCGATATTCGTAAAACAGCCCGTCTCGACGGGCAGAATATCGGGCGGCCCGCTTAAAATCACGCGCGGCGCAAGCGAAAACCAGTACATGCCCAACTACTCCGACGACCAGCACTACGGCGACAGCCCGTTTAGATTCCTCGGCTGGTAAAACGCAAAAAAGAACTTCCGAAAGGACGCCCTCAACGGGCGTCCTTTTTTTTACGCAAAACCGCCAAAAACCCCGCCCGAAAACGCCGAAAAGGAGCCAGCGCGAAAAAAGTTGAAAAAAAAGCTTTTCAAAAAGAAATATATGGTATTTCTT
>JAJXPD010000055.1:5998-11943 GCA_021641325.1 Opitutales bacterium | reverse complement strand
CCGACTACCCTTATCGACTTTTTCTTTTTGCCGACAAGCCCGAGCTCGGAGGCGGGAATTTTGAGAATGTCGCCGTCGGCGGGCTTCGTTCCCTTGTTTGTTATGTCCACGGCGATTCTGTTTGCCGCGGGAACTCCGCCGTCAAGATACAGCGGAAAATGCCACTCCGCCGCAAACGATGCCCCAGCCCACGCAAAAAGCGCGGCAAATAATAGTTTTTTCATATATAGTATTGTTTGTTTCTCTTTGTGTTTATGCGCCGTAGGTTAATACGCCTAAAATTAATAGAGCGAACGTCGAGTTTGTAAAGAGTAAATTGGCGTTTGTCGGGAGGAATCCGCCGTTAATAAGTTGACAAAAAACGCGTGCGCGTGTTTGATTTCTGCGCATTTTAACGCTCTGCTAAAAACAATAACGCAAGTAAATATATGATGATGGTCAAAAAATTATTAACGGGGATTTTTGCGGCATTGTGCGCGGCGTCGGCGTTCGCGCTCGATACCGCGACAATACGAATCACAATGCCCGACGGCAAAGTTTCAACGCGTCAAGTAAAGGCGGAAAGACCCGCCGAAAATCCCGACGGCGGCGATGTCCGCCGCGTGAAAATACCCGTCCGCGAAATTCCGCGCGGCGCGCTGTATCTCGACATAGTCGCCGACGCCGCAAAGGCAAAAAAAGGCGAGGCCGGCTGGTACGTCTTGGCGGACGGCTCGCTTGTAGAATTCACGCAGGATAGTGGCAAATATTCGTGCCGCCGCCGCATGCCGCTGTTCGGCTTCAAGACTCCCCGCGGAAGCGCGGCGGTCGTCGTAAAGGGCTTGGGGCTTGAATTCGAGCCTACGGCGGAGGCGTCGGGCGGCAACTACGAAGTCTTCCCGCGCTTCAAAATCAAGGAAATCCGCTGCGACCCCTACGAGGACATCGTGGTAGACTTCTACAAGCTCGGCGACGGCGCAAGCTATGTGGACGTCGGAAAGGTCTACCGCAACTACCAGCTTTCGCGCGGCGAGGTGCGCCCGCTTGCCGAGAGGGTCAAGGACAGCAAGAGCCTGAAAAAGGCGGCGGACTCAATATATGTGCGCGTCAAATTTTCAACGCGCGTGCGCAGGGGCGTGCCCTACTCGGAATGGGCGAAGATTCCCATGACCGTCCAGTACACGTTCGAAGACGGGCGCAAGATTCTCGACCGCATAAAAAAGGCGGGCATGGACGACGTCGAATTCTGCTTCGTGGGCTGGCAGAAAGGCGGGCACGACGGACCCTACCCCGACCTCTTCCCGATTCCCCAAGAGCTTGGCGGCGAAAAGGGCATGGTTGAGACTATCGATTTCGGCAAAAAACTCGGTTTCCAAATGACACTGCACGGCAACAACCACGACGCCGTGCAGTCGGCGTCGCGCTACAACAAGCTGGACGTTGCTTGGGACGAAAAGGGCAACGAATTCAAATACACCGTGCTCCCCGGCGGGCAGGTCTACTTCACATGCTTTCAGGTCGTCCACGACAGGTGGCTCGACGAGGACATCGCGGGCATAAAGCGTCTGGGAATCGACGGCGTAATGCACGTCGACGTTACGACGGCGCGCCCGCCCGCAACCTGCAACAATCCGCTCCACCCCAACAACAGAAAGGAAATGGCGGAATGGCAGCGCAGGGTTTCGCAAAAGTACATCGACGCTTTCGGAGGTTTCAGCAGCGAGGGCGGCATAGACCACATCGCGGGGGCTACCGACTACGCGCTGTATGTCGATTGGGTCGGCGGCGATTTCAAAAACACGAAGTTCGTCAAAACCTCCGTTCCGCTCTGGCAGGTTGTCTACCACGGAATAATCATGAGCGGCGGGCCGTTCTACGCCACAATAGACGCGTCCTACCCGCACAATACGGAGAAGTTTTCCGACAGCAACGAGTCTTTCAACTACCTCGGCTCGACCGAAAACCGCTATCTGAAAATGATTGAATTCGGCGGCAGGCCAACGTTCTACTACATAGACTACAACAACGCCGACTTCGCGCCCATGAAACGCGCGTACGACGACTACATGAAACTCCGCCACCTGCAATTCCAGTTCATCGAAGACCACCGCGAAATCGCAAAAGACGTTTTTCTTGTCAAATACTCGAACGGCGAGGAAGTGCTCTGCAACTACCGCGACGTTCCGTTCGAATATCGGGGCGAAACGGTAAAGGCGAAGTCGTACGGGCTTTTCAAGCCGTCGTTTTGGAGCAGGCTTTTCTAAGCGTCAAACGCATTCGGCAAAACAAAAGGACACCGCGGACGCGGCGTCCTTTTTTTGTTTATTGCAGATAAAACGCCGAACCCGCAAAGGCTCGGCGTTGCGAATCTATTTCGCGATTTCGATTCTGTGCGAGCCGCTCGCGACATTCTTTATCACGAGCGAATCTACGGGCTTGCCGTCGAGCTTCGCCTTTGATGCGTCGGAGCACGGAAGCTCTATTGTGCCCGTGGAGTTAGGCGGAATTGCGATGTCCCACACAAGCCCGTTCGGGGTTTTGCGCCACGAGCTTTCCGCCCTTCCGTTGGGGGTGATATGGAAAGTTTTTGCGTAGCTTAGCGAAACGCCGTCGAGCTTCGGGGCAAAAATTATGTTCCTGAACGCAGGCGCGGATTCGTCGAGCCACAGCCCGCCGATGTATCTGTAAAGCCATTCGCCAATCGCGCCGTACGCGTAGTGGTTGAACGACATGTCGGGCTCGCCCGCCCATGTTTCCCAAATGGTGGTCGCGCCGTTGTCTACGGCGTAGAGCCACGAGGGCATTGTGCGGTTCGTCATCAGCCTGAACGCAATGTCGTTGCGCCCGAAGCGCGAGAGCGTTGGGTTGAGCAGCGGAGTGCCGAGAAAGCCCGTGTTCAGCTGGTAGCCGTCGGCGGCGATTCTTTCGACAAGCTTTGCAAAGCACTTTTCGCGCAGGGCGGTGTCTCTTATTATGTCGTTCGAGAGCGTCATCAGATACGCCGTTTGCGCGTCCGAAACAACCGAGCCGTCGGGCGACACAAAGCGTTTGATGTACGCGGCGCGGACGTCTTCGGCGAGTTGCGCGAACTTGCGCGAATCCTCCGCCCTGCCCAAGACCACCGCCGTTTTCGAGAGAATGTCGGCTGTGCGGACAAAGTACGCCGTGCCGATGAGGTCGTCGGGGGTGTCGGGCGCGTAGCGTTTGCCGTGCATGCGCTTTTTGGGCTTCGGGTTGGGTTGAAGCCAGTCGCCGATTCCCCTGTTGGGAGCTATCAGCCCGTCGGAATTTTTCTGCTGGTAGAGCACCCATTTGACCATGCCGCCGTAGTTGCGCTCCAAGATTTTTTTGTCGCCGTAGAAAAGGTAGACGTCCCACGGCGCGGTGACGCCGCAGTCCGACCACCCTGGGGTTGCGTACAAATACTTCGGCAGATTCGGCGCAAAGTACGGGTATATGCCGTCTTCGCCCTGCGCGTCGATTAGGTCGGTCGTCCACTTGACGAAGAACGCGTCGAGGTTCATGTTGTAGAGCGCGGTAGACATGAACACCTGCACGTCGCCCGTGAAGCCCATGCGCTCGTCGCGCTGGGGGCAGTCGGTGGGGGTCGAAAAGAAGTTGCTGCGCTGTCCCCACTGGATATTGCTTTGCAGTCGGTTTATGAGGGGGTCGGAACACTCGAAGCCGCCAGCCATTCGCGCGGCGGTGCGGAGCGCAAGACCCGCAATGTGTTCGGGGCGAAGCTCGAAGCCTGCGGGCAGCCCGCTAAGCTCCAAATATCTGAAACCGTGGTATGTGAAGGCGGGCTCCCAAACGAAGGGTTTTCCGTTCGAAATGTAGACGTCGGTCGATTCCGCCGAGCGGTAGTTTTCGGTGTGGAAAGAGCCGTCGGGCTTCAAAATTTCGGCGCAACGCACTTTGATTGACGTGCCCGACGGAAGCGACGGAAAGCTCAGGCGTTCAATGCCCGCAAAGTTCTGCCCGAAATCGACAATGAAAACGCCCTCGCCCGTCTTGCGAATCGACACTGGCTTGAATGTGTCGGTGCAGAGAATCGGCTCGCAGCGGCGCGGCTCGATGAGCGGAGTTTCCGAGCGTTGTTCGACAGCGGGCTTGCGCCACGAGGAGTCGTCGAAATCGGCGGAAACCCACGCGCCGAACTCGCGGCGGGCGTCGTATTTTTCGCCGTTGTAGATGTCGGCGTCGAGCCTCGCGCCGTAGGAGAATTTCCACGAAGCGTCGCTTAGCAGGGTTTCGAGTGTGCCGTCGGCGTATTCGATTTCGAGCTGTAAAATGAAGTCGGGCTTGTAGCGGTTGAGCGACGTGCGCCCTTTTAGCTGGTAGCACCACGCCTGAATGCCGCAATACCAGCCGTCGGCAAGCTCGACGCCGATTGCGTTCGCGCCGCGTCTGAGGTTTTCGGAAACGTCGTAGCTTGTAGACTGGACGCGTATCGGGTACTCGGTCCAACCCGTGCACCAATAGTCGTCGCCGATTTTCTCCGAATTGACATGCGCCTTTGCAATCCCCCTGCACGCGAGGTAGAGGCGCGCCTTTTTGACGTCCTTTTTCAGCACGAAAGTCTTTCTGAAATAGGCCGGCGGAACGTTGCGGTATTTCAGAACGCCCTGACGCTCCTGAAAGTCGAACTTTCTGTCTGCGGCTTGCGGCTCGTCGGACGACGACAGCCAGCTCGCCCGCCAGTCGGCGGAGTCAAGCCCCGCCTCGAAATGGTTGACGGCAGACCACGCGCTCGGCTTGCCGTCGGCGTTCCAGAAGCGGACTTTCCAGTAAAGCTTTTCGCGCGACTTCACGCTTTTGGGGAACGGCACTTTTATATTTTGCGCCGATTCAACCTTGCCCGAATCCCACACAACGGATTCCGCCGACATCGACGGCTCGCCCGCAACAACAATCCGATAGGCGGTCTGGCGTTGCCCGTCGCCCGCAGGCAAACGCCACGAAAACGACGGCGATTCAAGCGAATAGCCGAGCGGGTTTTCGAAAAATTCGCCGACAGTCAAATCGGTCGGCGCGCCCGCCGTGAAAACGCCCGACACGCACGACGCGCAGGCAAGCGCAAATGCCCCCGCAAAGATTGCATAATATTTCTTCATATAGATGCCTTTTGTACAACAAAACGTGGCATTCCTCCGCCCCCGTTAATTTGCGTTCAATTCTGCCATGCGCCCCGAACGCGTCAACACATTAATCATACAAATCCTACAAAAAACAAAGTTCTATGACGCCGTTTTCATATGCTCCCGCAATGCGGCAAGCCCGCGATTCGGTCGGAAGAAAATATTTTCTTGCGGTGAATGGCGATTTTGAAAATAGTCGCCCTCATGGAACAATCGGAACAATGCGGCGGCAAATACGTCTGGCAATACGGCGGAGACAACGACCTCTTCCGCTGGACGGAACGCTCCACAAACGTGTACCTCGAAGGCTCGCCGCTGTTGATGTCCGACTCTTTCCTGAAACGCGATGCGGGGCGGCATATAAAGCGTTCCGAGAAACCGGTCCCCAAGTTTTTCGAACGCTGCGGAATAATGCGGATAGGCTTCTCGAACAAGGCGCGCGGCTACTGCCAAATAATAAGCAGGCAGCGTTTCATAACATTGTTTGTTGTGGAAAGCGGAAATCTAATATTCTCGGGCGGCGGCAAAAAAGGCGTCCTCGCCCGCGGGGACGTTTTGATTGCGCCGCCCGAAACCGATTTGCTTCAAATACGCGCCGAAAAAACCGACGCCTCAATTCTCTGGGCGCACATCGCCCCCGACTGGCTCGACGAAAGCCGCGCCGAAATATCCGTAAAAAAGTCCCCGTCCGACTCCGAAACCCTGCTCGCCCTTGCTCACGCCTACGAGTGCGAACTTTTCAGAGGCAGACAGTCGCCGTCCGTTCTTGCAAACACCGCGCAGTCGATAACCGAAATCATGCGCAGAATCGCCTGCGGCTCGCCC
>JAJXPD010000055.1:0-5988 GCA_021641325.1 Opitutales bacterium | reverse complement strand
GGCTCGCCCTCCCCCGACGCAAAAGCGGGCAAAATCGAGACGGAGCTTGCAAAAATTTCGGAGGGAAAAGCGCGTTTCCGCTCGGCGGCGGCGACGGCGAAATCGCTTGCAGTTTCGCCTGACACTCTCGAAAAATTCTGCCGCTTGAAGTACTCGCTAAGCTTCGCGAAACTTTCGCTCAAACTGCGCCTTGACGGCGCAATGCAAATGCTAAAAAACGGCGCGGGAGTCGCCGAAACGTCGAAGAAATTCGGCTACGCAAACCAGTACGCGTTTTCGCGCGCGTTCAAGCGGCATTTCGGGACAACGCCGTCGGCGGCTCGTCGGGAAAAGGGTTGAAGTCGCCCGTTCGGCGCAAATTCCGCATACCACATCGGCGGGCGCATACCATTTATTTTTATGGCGCGAAATATCCGAAACCGATAGACTTGCGGGCGAAGTTTACGCGCATGAAATACGAAATAGACTCCCCGATTTTTTTCAAACGCAACAGGGTTTACCGCCTTTACAGCGGTGGAAAACTCTTCGGAGATTTCTTCGGCGACGAGGGAGTCGACGGGCAATATCCCGAAGAATGGGTTGCCTCCGCCGTGAAATCCATAAAGCCCAACCGCCCGCCGAACGAGGGAATGTCGATTGTTGAGGGAACGGACATTGCGCTTGCCGAGCTTCTCGAAACGCGCGGGGGGGAAATTCTCGGCGGCGCGGAAGATTTCGGCGTTCTCGTGAAAGTGCTCGACAGCGCAATCCGCCTGCCGTCGCAGGTTCACCCCGACAAGCCGTTTTCGAAAAAATATTTCGGCAGCGGCTACGGCAAAACCGAGTCTTGGCTTGTGCTCGGCGTCCGCGAAAATCCCAAGCTGTATTTCGGCTTCAAGGAAAAGATGACGCCCGAAGAGTTTTTGGAGCGCGTAGACGCCGCCGAAGAAAAGCCCGAAGAGTTCGAAAAGCGCATGAACGCAATTACGCCGAAAGTCGGCGACGTGTTTCTGATACGTCCGAAAATCGTCCACGCAATCGGCGCGGGCTGCCTGATTTTGGAGGTGCAGGAGCCGACGGACTTCACGATTATTTCGGAATCGTGGTGCCTCGGCAGGAAAATCGACGACACCACGCGCTTCCTCGGCTTGGACAAAAAGGCGGCAATGGAGTGCTTCGACTTCGATACGTTCGGGAGCGACGCCGTGAAAAAATGCGCCATGACGCCCCGCACACTGCTCGAAAAAAACGGCGTAAAAATCGAGCGGCTGATAGGCTACGACGACACCCCGTGCTTTGCCGTAAACCGCTTTCGGCTCACCGGCGTGTCGGCGGTTTTGCCCTCCGCGCCCGCAATCTACATAGCAACCGACGGAAGCGGAGAATTGTCGTGGGGTTCGAAATCGCGCAAATTCGCAAAGGGAGACTATTTTCTGCTGCCGCACAAGTTGAAGGGTCGGATTTCCGTTTCGGGAAATATCGAATTTGCCGAATGCCTTCCGCCGCGCTCCGAGTAAATGCCCGAACGCGCGAACGTAAAAATCGAGTCGCAAAAACGGTAGAGCTGGAAAGCCCGACCGTTTTTTTGCGGAGTCCGCGCCCGCCTGCGCTTGCTTTCTTTTCGTGGACGACGGAAGCGACGGGAATTGCGCCGCCTCCCGCAACTCGGAGTTCCGGTTTACTTGACGTCGAACACAAGAGTGTCGCGAGCCTTTTCGCCCTTTTCGTTGACAAACGCCACTTCGATTTTCCTTTCGCCCACTTTTACATTGAGCATTTCCTGGTTCGAATTTACGATGTTCGGCACGTTAATCAAGTTCGACGGCGCGTAGAATTCGTGCTTGTGCAGATGCCCGCTCAAAATCAGCGAGAATCCCGCGCCGTTGATTGTTTCGGCAAAGTGCTTCTGGAAGTGCTTTGAGCCGTGCCAATTCCCCCATGCGGGCGGAATGTGCGAAATCAAAATCTTCACGGGAGCTTCCCTAAACTCTTTTGACGCCACAACTTGCTTGAACCACTCGGCTTGGCGTTCGCGGAAGCTGTCGAAGTCGGCGCGGTCGAAATACTCGATGTCGCTGTCGGGCTTGTCCTCGCCCGAATCGAGAACGACGAACATTGCAGGCCCAACCTTGAACGTGTAGTATGTCTTGTTTGTGTCGGTCGGGAAGTATTCGAGAATGTCCTTTGCCATCGCCCCGCGCGTCTCGTGGTTGCCGCGGGCGTAGAACATGGGAGTCCCGTTTGCGCAGAACGCGGCGAAGTCGTCCACGAACGACGAAAGGAAGGCGTCGCGCGAGACGATGTTCGAAACCATGTCGCCGTTTAGCAACAGGAAGTCCGTTTTTTCGGGGACGACGGAGAGCATGTTTTTAATGTATTTTACGCGCTCGTGCGTGTCGTTCAGAACCGAGAATCTGATTTCCTTTTTTGACGAGCCAAGCGTCCTGAATTTAAGCGGATCTTTGCGGTATACCCTCGTGGAGGCGGTGAAGCCGTAGTACGTTGCCTCGCCCTGCTCGAACATCACTTTTTTTGAAAACACCCTGTAATTGTAGAGGGTGTCGGGGTTCAGACCGTCGATTTTCACGGCGTGCAGAGTGCCCGCCGCCTTTTTTCCGAGCGGCGACTGGTAGAATTTTTTGCGTTCCCTTTCGTAAAAGTGCGAGCCGTCGTCGGGCGCGACTTCCACCCACGAGACGGCGTCGCAGTCGGTCGTCCACAGGACGATTGCGCTTGCGTCTGTGAGCGAATGCACCCACGGGCCGTGCGTAATTTTAATGCGCCTGAAATCCGCCTTTGTCATTTTGTTTCCGCCGTCGGCCGGCGCGGAAGCGGCCTGGGCCCCGAAGCACGACAGCGAGAAAACGCCCGCAAACGCCGCAATCAAAACGATTTTTCCCAATCCTTTGACAGTCATAATACCCCTTTTTAGATAACAACAGATTTAAAAATTCGATGTTAAAACATACTCCGAGCGTGTCAAGCAAAAGCGCGTTTTACGTCCGCGCCGCCCGTGTTTGCATAAAAAAACGGAGCTTCGGGACGCGTCCAAAACTCCGTTTTCGGAAAAGGCTTGCTATGCGCGTTTTCTTCTTGCGAACGCGGCGATCGCAAGCGACGCAACCGCGAATACCGCGCAGGTCGAGGCGGGTTCGGGAACCTGATTGAGCACGCCGATTGCGTTCAGGTCGAAGCCGCCGCTTTCGGAAGTCGGGTACGGGTCGTAAATCGGGTTGCCCGCGCTGTCCACGCACGAGCCGTCGCCGACGATGTCATCTATTTTAATATAGTTGATTCTATTTATGTCTATCAGCTCAAACGACTCCATGATATGCTTGGTGTATTCGAGCGAAAACGCGCTGTTATTGATAACCGAGTCCGTTTCGGGGTCGTAGTGCGCTTTCGCGTAGTTGTAGGCGAATTCAAGCTCGGAGAGGTCGAAGCCGTGCCCGAATTCGTTGACGTACTTCGACGCCAGATTGTAGACGTATTCGGGATAGTTCACGTTGTCGTACGAGCCTATCGGGTCTCCGCCTACATAGAAATTCGGGAAGGTCGCAAAGTTCACGCCGTCGGTCGAAACGCTGACGTATGCGAGTTCGAGGAATCCCGCGTTGACCGCGTTTTCGAAAACCGCAAAATCGAATCCGCCCCCGTTCGTGATTGCGCGGTCGAAAGTCATTGTAATAGAGCCGCCGTCGCCGAGCGAAACAATATGGTAAAGCGAGCTTGCGTCGGGGTCGTAGTTGGGCGAAGACGGGTCCGTATTGCCGTAGTCGGTAAGCCCCGCCGAGCCGAGAGCCTTTTCGGGCGTCTTCCATTTGTCGATTACGTTTGCTCCGTAGGCAAGGTCTTTGTAGCCCGTCGCCCATGCCTTGATTTTGCTGTTTCTCCAAAAGACCTCCGACGTTTTCGAGGCGTCTTCGCCCGCCGCTCCGCAATACTGAATGCCGAAGTCGTCGATGGTGTAGCTTTCGCCGTTTTGCGGAATGTAATATTCGCCCGCCGATAGCAGCGACGGTATTATGGATAATATTGCAAGTGTCTTTTTCATCTTTAATACCTTATTTTAATTCCTATTTTGAAAGTTCTACCCGCGCAGAAATAGTATTTGTTTGAATATGCGAAAACCGCGTATTTTTCGTTGAAGACGTTTTCGATTGCCCCGAAGAGCGAGGCGTAGTCGCAAAGGGTCAGGTTTGCAAGGAGGTCGAAAGTAAAATAGCCGTGAACGCTTTGCTGGACGTTCCGGAAGTCGTCGCCCATGACCTGCGGGACGGACCAGTTGCCGCGGGCGGTGATGTCGAGCCGTTCGAGCGGCTTTGCCACGACCCCCGCCGAACCCGAAAACGGCGAGACGAGCGGGATTTTTTTGCCGTCGTAAATTCCCCCGCAAAAACGCGCATCCACCGCCGACATTCCCGCGAAGACGCCGAAATATCGGGCGTCGTACGAGACCGACACGTCCGCGCCGAGCCGTCTTGTGGGCGCGAGGTTCTCGTTGAGGTTTGTGGATTTGACGTACATGATTTCGTTGTCGAGGAACATTGCGTAGCCGCTCGCGTTTACGTTCCAGCCGCCCGAAATGAATTTGTAGCCAAGCTCGTAGTTCTGCCCAATTTCGGGCTTCAAGTCTTTGTTGAACGGGAACGACGCCGTGTCGTAGCCCTGATAGAACGCGATTTCGTCGGTGGAGGGATAGCGGTAGATTTGGTCGAAACGCGCGTAGACGGAGTTTTCGGAGTCGAGCTTGTATGTCGCCCCGAAGGAGCCCGCAAAGCCGCCCTGCCATTGGCTTTCGTCGTAGGATTTGTCGGGCAGGAACTGCGGCGGACGCGCTCCGACATAGCGGTATTTTTTGTAGTCCACGCTTGTGAACGAGCCTTCGGCGCGTCCCGACGCCGAGAAAATCAGGTCTTCGGAAAAGTTGTACTCCGCGCCGACGTAGCCGCCGATGTCCCCGCGTTCGACGTCGGCGGTGTCGGGTTTTTGCAGCCCATAGCGAGAGAAGCGGAGGGAGTCGAAATCGATTGTGGTGAAGTCGGAGTCTATGCCCGTATAGAAAGTCCAGTCTTCGAATTTGTCCAGCTCGAAGCGCGGCGAAAGCGTAAAAGTAAGCTGGTCGTTGACTTTTTGCGTTTTGATGAGAGCGTTCGGCTCTTCGATAATCCTGTTTCTGAAATTCGCGCCGAACTGGACTTCCCCCCTGCCCGCCGACGACTCCGTTTTGAGGGTCGCCGCATAGACTCCGCCCTTGTATTTATAGAGCATTTGGAGGTCCGCCTTGCGGGGGTCGTCCTCCCAATTTCCGCCGCTTGCGTATTCGGTTTCGGAGAGCGAAAAGTTGCCCGTGAGTTCGAGCTTTATCGAATCCGTAATGTCCATTCCGACAGCCCCGTTTACGGTGTCCGCCCACGAGCGCGAATTTTCGCGGTAGCCGTCGTTGTTGTAGCGGTTGACGTCGAGGTTGTAGAGATAGTCGCCCGCGCTTCCCTTGAAGGCGGCGTCCACGTTGTACAAGCCGTACGAGCCAATCATGCCGTTTACTTCGAGCGTGTTTTCGGGCGCGCCCTTTTTCGTGTTGATTTTTACGACCCCCGCGATTGCGTTGTTGCCGTACATCGCGCTTTGCGAGCCTTTCAAAATTTCGATGCTTTCGACGTTGGAAAGCGGCACTTGCAGCCAGTTTGTTTCCGACATGTCGGCGCGGTTGTACCTCTGCCCGTCCACGAGCACAAGCACGCGCATTTGCGAATTTTCGCCGAAGCCGCGCATTGAAATATTGCTGTTCGACGAATCCCCCGTGTAGCTCATGAAGCGGATATTGCCCGTGCGCTGCAAAAGTTCGGGAACGGTGACCGCCCCGCTTTTTTCGATTTGCTCGGAGGTGATTACGGTCGAATTTACGGGCTGGTCGAGCGCGTCGGTTTCGAAGCGGTACGCCGTTGCCTCGACGGGTTCGAGCATTTGCGGCTCCGCGCAAAACAAAACGAGCGGGAACGCTACAAA
>JAJXPD010000054.1:3720-12016 GCA_021641325.1 Opitutales bacterium | reverse complement strand
TGGCTTACGGTTATCGAAACTTTGAAAATTACAGATTGAGGGTCTTGGTTCTATGCGGCGTTTTTCACTAAAATCCACTCTCTTTGGTGTTGACCCAATCTCCGTATCAACTTACTTGGTATGAACAAGGAAGCCGTCATTCGCGTTTCTTTGAAACGGAGCGCGAGCGCGACGAATTCCTTCGGGCGAACGACTATTTGGAAAAGTCGTCTTTCCAATCTTTAATGAAATTGGATATGGACACGATTTCCGACATTGCCCGAATCGAATCTATGCGTGGCAAAATTACATTCCGCGAAATTTGGGAATTTTGGGAACGAAACCATACGGCAAAACGCGTTCTTAAATTGTGGGACGCCTGCGACGAATACTTGCGGGATATGCAGGCAAACGCAAAGGTAATCCGCTCCCACTTCATTCACGTCAGGCGAATTTTGGAAGTGCTTGTCGAATCGTTCGGAGAACGTCAGGTTGAAGACATAACGCGCGACGAACTTGAAGGCTGGCTAAAAAACCTACCCTACGCGCCTATTACCGTCAAAAACTACCGTTCGTGCCTTTGTGCCACTTGGAGATGGTTTGAAAAGCACGAGCTTGTCTCAAAGAACGTTGCAAAACTCATCGACTGCCCGAATATCGAAATGGGCGAAATCGGCATTCTTACGGTAGAGGAAACCGAAAGGCTCTTGCGGGCGAACGAAAAGATAGACCCCGAAGTTTGCGGGCTTATGGCGTTGGGGCTTTTTGCGGGAATGAGAACGTCGGCAATAGCAAGAGTCGCCTACGACGAAATCACAATGCGCCAAGGCATTTTGACGCCCGCCGAAAAGACCAAGAAAAATAGGCGTAACTATATCGAAAACCTGCCCGACAACCTCTGGGCTTGGCTCGAACGAACTCCCAAGACAGCCTTCGGTTGGTGCGAACGCAAATGGAAAAAACGCAAGGAAACGGCGTTGAGACGCGCGGGGCTTTTGATTAACGGCGCACAACTTAAAGTTCCCGACGAAAACGGCAAATTCCCCAAAAAGAAGATTCCGCCGAAAAACGCGTTTAGACATAGCTTTGCAAGCTATCACGTCGCTTGGAAGCGCGATTTCCAAGATACGGCGTTGATAATGTCGCACCAAGGCACGGACATTCTATTCAAGCATTATCGCGGAATTGCCACAAAGGAAAACGCCGAGAGGTATTTTAATATCTACCCCTCGGACTATCAAAACCAACGCGCTTAAAGGCTGTCCCTGAAATCCGTTTCGTCCGAAAAGCTCCCGTCGTCGTCGAAAACTTCCTTTTTGATGCGGCGGGAATATATTTGGGCGGTTAACTCGAAATTGCACTTCAAGCACTTGTTTTCAAACTTAAACGGGGTAACTCCGTTGGGAAATCCGAAAAATTCGCGAAAGGCGGTATTAAATCTGGATACCTGCTTTGAGGTTTTTTCGTTTTTTTCAATTTTATTACCAACAGCCAAGTTTCTTAGAAGCGTCCACTTGGTGTTCATTTGACCTGTGGTTTCCGAACGGAGAAAACTTATATCCCGATAGTCGAAATCCTGCCCTTCGCCGTCAAAATAAATCGAAAGCCTTGTAGTGGAAAGTATCTTGATTTTCAACATCTTCAAGCTTGGCATTTCGGGCTGATGAAAACCCGTTGCCTTCCAGCAATACGAGTCGCTCGAAGTCTTTTTCTTTCGCGGTGTTTCGAGAATTTCCGCAAAAGATGGATTCAGAGTAATGGCTTTATTGGAAAGCGATACGCATTCTTCGATTCCGAAAAACTTACCCTTTAAGTTAAAAACCGCCTGTTGAAGCTCGGCTGAAAACCTTTCAAAGGAAATTATAATAGGAGTATTTCCATCGGAATATTCGCGGACATATTCGGCGAAAATACTTGAAGCGGAAAATGTCAGGAATACGCGATAACCGTTTCCAACCCGCAAATCGCCGAGACAAAAGTCGTCGCCAATTTTGGATACGGGAGCGGAAATCCCCATCAAGGAGGCAAGCATTTGGGCAAAATTGCGAGTGTTGAGTCTTAGCGAAAGAGCATCGTTTCGCGAAAGTTCTACGTCGTCGCAATCTTCGCATATGCCTATGTATTTGCCGTCGATAAATTCGACAGCGTATTCCCTGCCGCCAATTTCGATTGAATCGACGAAATTATTACTGAATGCAAGCAGTCCAGACCTTTCAAAAAAGTCTTTTGCGGGCTTGCCGAGAACCTCAGACCAAGTGCGATTATCAAGCGGAAAGTGCCGATGTGCCCGATACCAGTTTAAAAGTTTCTTCACGGTAAATGTCCCTTATTACGCCCCTGCTTGTGAAATACTCCTCTATTATGCTTTCGTTTGCTCCAACGGGAAATTCCGAGCGGTTTTGCGACAGAATCGAAATTTTACACTTCTTGTTCGGCGTGTCGGAAAATACCACATTAAATTTCATAGAGATAATCTTCCAGTTGTTTTTGATAACTTCGTCAAACTCCTCCGTTATGCTTTTCGAGACATCGCGCTTGCAGCCCGAATGTGTCAGATACGAAAAACTAAAAGGCTCAACCGACACAATTTGTCCGAGAAATTCGCCGACAATGAAAGTTCTTTTGTCCTTTAATTTATCGAGGTCAAACTTGTTGTTGGGGACGAAATGAGAATCTGGAAGAATAATCCGCCCGAACGCGCCGACGTAGAAATTGCGCAAATGCTCGGAAGATATCTTTTTTGTGAATACGGAAATTTCCGCATTGCGCAGATTGATTCTTACAATATCGACAAGCTCGGGTCGGAACGTGTGAACCTTTTCTTCCTCAGGTTCGCCTACCGAATGTTCGCGCGTTTTTGGCGAGCCGTGAGATATGCAGTAGAAGGCAAATTCGTCGGTAATGTGCGGATATATATCGATATATTTCGACTTGCCCGTTTTTTCGAAATACGGCGAAAGAGTGTCGGTTTTTAGCTTTTCGATTTCCTCATATGTAAGCTGTCTTGCCGAGTGCGGAACGGACGGGATATAGTGCGAATATGAATGGCTTTCGCTTGCCATTTTGCGGGCGGCAATAATGTTGCAAGAATGTATATCGCGGTCGGCAAGTTTTGCCGCTATCGTTTCTACATCGTCGCTCGGCGAAGTTTCAATGCCCAAGGAATTGAGTTTTTCGACAATTCTTTCGTATAGTTCTGGCTTTGCGATAAGCGAGAACGAGCATATAAAGTCTTCCAAATCACTCGGGCAGTTTTCCTGCAAATAGCGGGTAAGATTCTGGTATTTTATGCCCTTGTTCGTCCATATATTGCGGGTTTCGAGTTCGGACTTTATGCACGCAAGCTTTTCTTCCAGCACGTTGTGCGGAATTTTCTTCAAAGTGGTAAGCGTGATAAGTGTTTTTAGAGATGCCATTAAGAGCCTTTCGTTTAGGGGTTATTTTTTGATACAATTCTTCTGCTGTGGTTTCGTTTAACTAAACATACCTCGGAACGAAAAAGGAGGTGGTCCTTGCGCCTCGCGGCGCACACGCTCTTATCGGCTAAAAACTGTCCGACAGAGTGGGCAAAGGGTTTCCCCGATTGCCGACATAATCCAAGGGGCAAAAACGTATATTTCCCCTTGAATGATTTAAATTAGCAAAAAAATATTCCGCCTTGGCAAGACCTTTTTGTATATTTCCCCAATACGTTAATACAAAGAATGTTAATATCTAATTTTTATCGAATGGCACATTCTTTTTGCCGTGGACACTTCAAACGCCCGATTTCATTGTAAACGGCATTTTTCAACCGCGTAGCACGCCCAAAAATAGAGGGTTTTCGGGTATGGACAAATGTTTGCTATGGACAGTCCATAGGTAATGGGTGCGACACGGGTTCAACAAAAAACAAAGAACTCGGCGTTTCACCCAAAATATCAACTACCGCGTCGCTTCGGAGAAACGCATCGGACACGAAAAGCAATGGAAACCATACGCGACTCTGCGGAATTGACGAATCGGGTTTTGCGCCTTGAAGAGGTAATTAGGGCGCAAAACGACCTGATAGTCGATTTGACGGAGCGCATAGGAGAAACATTCGCGAAACAAGCTTTTTCGGTCAGAGATTTGACGAAACGCTGGCAATGCTCGGAAACGTGCGTTAGGCGCATCGTCGAATCGCACAAGCTGAAACTGCTCAGAGGCCCTAACGGGCTTCCGCGTTCGCCCATTGCCGTGGTTCGTAGTTCGGTTCTCGACTACGAAAACGGAAACACGCTTCTTAAATTCCATAAAAGGAGAACGAAGCCCGCGCCCTCTTGGGCGGAAAATCCGTTTTTATCGACTCCGAAACTCCGTCCCGCAGTGTCCGACAGACGAGTTCGCAGATTGGGAGATCCTATATGCGAATCAGCTCAGGAAAAATCACCCGCCCACAAAAGGGCGTAATTTACGGTTGCGAAGGTGTAGGCAAAAGCACATTCGCCTCAAAATTTCCGAATCCCATTTTTATGGATTTGGAGGGAGGAACGGCTCAGCTGGACGTTAAGCGAGCCGAAGTTTCCTCTTGGGAGGAAATATTAACAACAATAGACGAACTCGCAAAAGACCCTCAGGGCTTTGAAACGTTCGTGATGGACACCGCCGATTGGGCGGAGCGTATGTGCTCGGCGTATTTGTGCAAGAAATACAAGAAAACGGGCATCGAAGACTTCGGATACGGCAAAGGCTACGCGTATCTCGCGGAGGAATTCGCCGCAATGCTTTCAAAGCTAACCGAGCTTCAAAACAGCGGAATGCACGTTCTTGTCTTGGCGCATTCGACAATCCGCAAGCTCGAACTTCCCGAAGAAAACGGCACATACGACCACTACGAATTGAAGTGCTCGAAAACCGTATCTCCACTCGTCAAGGAATGGGCGGACGGACTTCTCTTTGTAAACTACCGCACGTTCATTCAGGCGAATGCAAACGGCAAAGGCAAGGCTGTCGGCGGCAAAGAGCGCGTTCTCTATACCGAACATACGGCGTTTTGCGACGCTAAAAACCGTTGGGGATTGTCGGGTGTTCTTCCGCTTTCGTTTGAAAGCGTTGCAAACGTATTCGGCTCAAAAGTTCCCAAAACTTCAAAAATATCAAACGAGAACGAATCGCAAACTTGGGGCAATGTCGAAATCACCGACCCCAAAAAAGCGGACATCGCGCTGATTGAAACTGCGATGGAATTTTCCTCGGTTTCGCCCGACGAATTGAACGCGTATCTGCGCGGAGACAATCCAAGAGGCAAAAAGTTCGTCGCAGAAAACGAGACATACAAAGACCTCGACGGCGCAATTCTTGCGAAGATGGCGGAGGAGAAAAACTGGGATAAAGTCGAAGCCTACATTTCGGCAAGGAGGGACAAATAATGAATACTTCCGACCGCTTTGACTGGAATTCCGAAACCTCGCAGGAGGCAAAGGAATTTGTGCTTCTTCCCGAAAATACGGTAGTCGATTTTACGGTTGTGGGCTTTGAGCGTGCCACGACCGCCAAGGGCGACAATATGGCAAAGCTCACCCTGAAATGCCGCACGGCAGACGGACAGGAAGCCACACTTCGCGAAAACTTAGTGCTTTTGCGCCGTTGCGAATGGCGCATCAACCAGTTTTTCACCTGCGTCGGGCTTCGCAAACACGGCGAACGTTCCGTTCCCAAGTGGAACTTGGTAAACGGCAGTTCGGGTAAAGCCCGACTCGGCGTTGAAAGCTGGGAAGGCAGAGACGGCAAGACCTACGAAGGCAACGTCATCAAGGACTATCTCGAACCAGAAGATATGCCCGCAGACGATGAGGAGATTTTCTAAGGGAGGCTCGCTATGGAAATCGTATTAAATATCGAAACGGCGGGACTTCCCAAAGACGAAATCCTCCATCTTATGCCCGAATTTTCAGCTCCGAGTAATTACAAGGACGCGGAGAAAATACAGGCATACAAGGCGAAAAAGCAGGAGGAATGGCTCTTGGAGGCTTCGGGTTCGGCTTTGTCAGGAAAGGTTCTTGCAATAGCCCTGCAAGAGCCTTGCAAAGACGTTGCATTCTTTGCAGACAATACGGACGAAACGCAGGTTCTTCAAAAGTTTTGGGACTTCTACCGAAACCACTGCGACTGCCGTTTTGTCGGCTTCGGGTGCAATGGATTCGACATTCCGTTTCTCGTGAGGCGTTCGTGGCTAAACCGCGTCGTAGTACCAAATATATTCCGAGGAAGATTCCTGAACGGAAATTTCGTAGACCTTTTGCAGGTTTGGGGTTGCGGAACATTGGAACGCGCAACGCTTGCCAATCTGACAAAGTTCTTCGGGGTAAAATACGAAGTAATTCAGACTCCGTTCGAGGCTTTGTGGAGTATTAGCCGACAGGCCGCGTTGGACGCGATGAGGCGCGATATTTTGGCAATACGCCGCATAGGCGAAATTATGGGCGTTGTAGCCGAGGAGGATTTCCAATGAAAGTTGTAGCAGGGATAGACTCGGGCGTAAACGGCGGAATTTGTGTGTTGTATCCCGACAAGGCGGCTTTTGCCGCCCCTGTCGGCAACATAACGGAACTTCGCGACATTTTGGCGGCGGCGAAAAAATATGCCGACGGGAAAGCCTACATTCTCGAATGTTTTGTCGAGGAAGTAACGGGCTATATCGGCGGGAAACCTCAGCCCGCAAGCCGTTCGTTTGTCTTAGGCAAGTCATACGGTTCTATTTTGGGGCTTCTTGTCGGAATGGAAATTCCGTTCCGCACGGTGCGCCCCCAAAAGTGGCAACTGGGGCTTTCGGGCATACGCGCCGTCGAATATACCGCAAGAAAGCGCAGGTTGAAGGAAATCGCAACCCAACGCTATCCGCAGTTAAAGCCTACGCTTAAAACGGCGGACGCAATTCTCATAGCCGACTACGGAAGGAGCGTCTGCCATGGAGCTTAGACCTTACCAACAAAAGGCGGTGGACGCCGTTTTCAATTCGTGGCGCGAATTTTCCAAAACCTTACTCGTTTTGCCGACGGGCACGGGTAAAACCGTTGTTTTCTCGAAAGTTGCCGAACGCGCGCTAAACGAGGGCGACGGGAAAATTCTTGTGCTCGCCCACCGCGAGGAATTGCTCACGCAGGCGCGGGATAAAATCTACGCCGCGACAAATCTCCCCTGCGCGTTTGAGAAAGCGGGCGAGTCGTCGCTTGATTCGCTTGCTCCCATCACCTGCGCCTCGGTTCAAACGCTGATGCGCAAACCGCGCCTTGGCAGGTTTTCTCCGCGATACTACGATACGATAATAGTGGACGAAGCCCACCACGCCTTGAGCGATTCATACCAGAATATCTTGGGGTATTTTTCCTCCGCTCGCGTTCTGGGAGTTACGGCGACGCCCGATCGTGGCGACAAGCGCAATCTCGGCGCGTATTTTCAGGACATCGCCTTTGAATATTCGATAAGGGACGCGATAAAGGAAAATTATCTCTCGAAGATTCTTGTAAAAACAGTTCCGCTTAAAATCTCGCTCGACGGCGTAAAGACCACGGCGGGCGACTTTTCAGTCGACGACTTGGGTTCTGCGATAGACCCGTATTTGGAGGAAATCGCAAAGCACATTCCCAAAGACCGCAAGACGTTGATAATTTTGCCGCTCATTGCGACGTCGAAGCGTATGACCGAAATTCTGCAATCTCTCGGGCACAAAGCCGAGCATATCGACGGAACTTCGCCCGACAGGCGCGAAATCCTCGAACGTCTGCATATCGGCGAATGTAGCGTTTTGTGCAATTCGATGCTGCTAACCGAAGGCTTCGACGAGCCGAGTATCGACTGCATTGTCTGTCTGCGTCCTACAAAAATACGCTCTCTTTACGCCCAGATTGTCGGGCGCGGAACGCGCATTTGCGAAGGCAAAGACAACCTTCTTATTCTCGATTTTCTTTGGCAGACGACGCAACACGACCTCTGCCACGCCTCTCACCTGATTGCCGAAAAGCGGGAAATCGCCGACAAGATGACCGAAATTGCCAACTTCGGCGGAACTTTCGACTTGGAAGAGCTTGAAACCGACGCGAAAGACTCCGCTCGGCAGGAGCGCGAAGCGAGCCTTGTTTCGGCAATCAACGCCAACGTCAACAAAAAGTCGCGCCTAATCGACCCCATCGAATACGCGCTTTCGATTCACGACGACGCGTTGGAGGATTATTCGCCGACATTTGCTTGGGAGCGCGAAAAGCCTACCCAAAAGCAAATGGCCGTGCTTTCAAAGATGAAGTTCGACCCGAAAACAATCACGTCGCGCGGATATGCCGCAATGCTTTTAAATAAAATC